>CAZSUF010000070.1:11355-14504 GCA_964609875.1 uncultured Bifidobacterium sp. | reverse complement strand
CAACCATTAAAGAAACATTTAATCCACCGATAGATTATCGTTATGCTTTCTTAGGAGAAAAATAAATTGATGTATAAATAAAGATCTCGGTAGAAATACCGAGATTTTTTTTGCACTACATTTTCTTATTGCATGAATAAAGACAAATGAAAATTAGGGTCCCCGCAACGACAGTTCACTTGCAGCAAATGAAAATCGGGGGCATAAAAAATAAATCGCTAACCTAATTCAAATTTAAGTCGTCTACCCAAAGTACATCTTATTAAGTTTAAAATAAATTATCATGAAAAAAATTCTTCTATGGGCACTTTGCATAGGCTGCTTTAGTTTAGTGCAAGCCCAATCAATTTCGTTAGATTACAGTTTCAACCCAACCTGTAATAATGGCGCCAATGGTGGGTTCTGCTTAATTAATTCAGGATTTCTTGGCACGATCAATTATACGTTAAGTCCGGGCGGCGCCATGAATACGACAGGGTGCTTCAATTATTTAGCTTCAGGCACATATACCATTTCAGCGGCCGATTCATTTTCAAACACGGCTTCTACAACAGTTACTTTAGCATCTTCAACTAGTCCGATTATCACTTCTATAAATCCAGTACCTTGTTCGAACGAAGTTGGAGTAAGTATAACGGGGGCCACTTCACCTTATACTTTGTATAGTGTGCCTGCAGGTTCGTTTAACTCCAATACGCAATCTATACAATTATATTCTGGGAATGGAATTTATACCATCACCGCTATTGACGCCAATGGTTGTTCTGCAACTACAGTATATACTTTAAACTTCACGCCAAGTAATATCACTGCAACACGTTCTTTTCCGAATACGAATTGTACCAGTATAAATTATGATTTATGCGAAACAGCTACAGGCGGTGTGGCTCCTTATACGTATACGATCAATACAAATTCAAATACCACAGGTTGTTTTACAGGATTGAATTTTAATAGCTATTATAATGTTGAGGTGGTAGACAATATAGGTTGCAAGTATGTAGATTCGCTTTCAGTAGCCAATGCTACACCCTATTTTGATGTAAGCACACAAAACCCATCGACATGTGTTTCACCAGACGGATCTTTATGTGTGATCAATCCTCAAATGGTAGCACTTCCTTTGCAATATGCATTAAATGGTGGGGCTTATCAATCAACCAATTGCTTCAATAATTTACCAGGCGGTACTTACACAATCAGTATTTTAGATGCAAGTAATTGCAGTGCCACTCAATTAGTAGAGCTCATAGCGCCTGGCCCTTATGGATATACAGTTCAAACGCCTACTCCATGCAATGCCAGCACTGGTCAGATTTGTATCAATGGCGTATTTGGAGGAACGCCTCCTTATGTATACACCTTGAATAGTACTTTATCACAATCAAGTAATTGTTTTAACAACTTGGGTGCAGGAAGTTATATTTTAACCATTACCGATGCTTTGGGATGTACCTATAATTTAAATGAATCAGTGACGAATCCGACTTTTTTGAATTACCCAAACACAACCAATGCCTTGTGCAATGGTGGAACGGGCACTGCGACTTTTACTTTAGGAGGTACTTATGTAGCACCTGTAAGTTTTAATTTAATGCCAGGGAATATTACGAATGCGACTGGCTATTTTTCAGGACTTACCTCTGGGAGCTATACCCTGAATGCCACGGATGGCGCAGGTTGCGTGAATTCAAAGGTTTTCTATATCAATCTTACTACTTATTTAGGCGCTTTAGGATATACCGCTTCTCCGGGTAGTATAACTTTGTCGAATGCAGGACTCACAGCACCCATTCAATATTCTTTCGATAATGTAACCACCAGCAATAATGTATTCACTGGGTTTTGTAGTGGATGGCATTATTTTAGTGCCACAGATGCCAACGGTTGTTACAAAACAGATTATGCTACCTTAACTTCTATGAATACCTTCCCTGGTTCAACGATTACATCGAATGTGATAGATCAATATTGTCCTTCTAGTAATACAGGTAGTATAGATGTCATTATTAATCCTACAGGAAATTACACCTATGAAATGGTTGCTCCGCAATATGTAAACAACGGGTCTAGCTCACTCTTCTCAGCACTCAATGCGGGTCAATATGATATTAATATTTTTGATGCTTCTTCAAATTGTGTGTCAAAATCATATACCCTCAACACAGGAAACAATGTTTGTGGAGTCGTGAATGGTAAAGTATTTCATGATGCGAATTCAGATTGTATAGCTAACCCAGGAGAAATAAACCTTAGTAATCAATTAATCATTATGGCTCCTGGTAATCATATAACCTATACAGATCCAAATGGACAATTTCAATTTTACAATAAAAGTTTTAATGCCTATAATTTGATGCAAATTCCAAGTAATTATTTTACGCCAAGTCAAATTTGTGGCACCAGCTATCCATTAATTTTAAATACCGGAAACACAACTGAATACAGAGAATTTGCAGATTCATTATATAATACTTCTATGGATCTGATATCGTTAATTACGCCTGCTACATTTGTTCCAGGTTTTAATTCTTCATTTAGTGTAAGTTATTATAATGCACATCCTTATATTTCAGCCAATGGAAATATAACTTTAACTTTAGATCCAAACCTAAACTTTGTTTCTGCATCGCCTGCACCTAGCAGCATTTCAGGAAATACTCTGACATGGAACTTTACAAATTTATTAAACCCTTATACTCCGACCCAAATTCATGTGACTACATTTACACCAACTAATGTAGGTATTAATACGCCTATAAACAATTGTAGTCATATCAATTTAACTTCTGGTGTAGATGTGAATTTAGCGAATAATGTTTCATGTGCAAATACCCTAGTGGTAAGTTCATTTGACCCGAATGAAATTATTGTATCACCTCATGGCATAGGCACTCCGGGATATATCGGCAAAGATGATTCTGTACTTACCTATCGCATTAATTTTCAAAATACAGGCACTGCTCCTGCTCATCGTGTAGTGGTTGTAGATTCATTACCTTCAGAGTTGTACTTACGAAAATTTAAAGTCATTGATTATAGTCATATGTATACTATTCAAGTAGATGAACAAGGTGTGATGTCGTTTGTGTTTGATAATATTATGCTTCCAGATAAATTGTTCTTTTGGAGCACTTGATTGATTCTCG
>CAZSUF010000070.1:0-11345 GCA_964609875.1 uncultured Bifidobacterium sp. | reverse complement strand
ATAGCAATAGCAATGAGCCCGCAAGTCATGGATATATTACTTATCAAATACATCAACGTCCAAACCTAAAACCTGGAGATTATTTCACTAATCAAGCCCATATTTACTTTGATTATAATTCTCCAATAGCAACAAATACAACATTGAATACTATTAAGTCGAGTGTTGGCATTGATCCAGATCCAGCAGAGTTTACTGGCATCATCGTTTCTCCTATACCATGTAATGATATACTAAGATTACACAGCGTGGAAAAAATGAATGGTCAAATTCAGGTATTTGATGTGCAAGGACGATTGATAAAGACTTATCATGATTTGAACGGATATAATTTCAGTTTCTCTACACGTGAATTCACAGATGGCATTTACTTATTGCAGTATAAAGATGATACTCAAAAAATGAACAGAAAATTTGTCGTTCATCATTGATAGAATAATTTAATTGTTTCCATAAAAAAGGCCATTCATTTGAATGGCCTTTTTTTATAGCAGATTGCCAAGTATTCATGGTGAGATTTATTAATGTGGAATTAGTCAAGCAATTAATACCGCACGCTGTGCGAGATGTTAGCCTTGCGCATCTCGTACTAAAAATAAAGCAGGTATTTACCTGCCATCATTAATGTGCCAGAAACTTTGAAAGAATAGAGATGATGCCTTGAAGCATGGTCAAAAAATTAAAGTATTATAAATTTATGAATAGCTCATTATGTCAAATCGTATTCAATAAATAATAAAAATCAATCAAAATAATTTAAGTGACTTATCAAAGATTTTAAAAAAATTACGGCCATTCAAACTGTCAGAGCAATGGCAAGTAATCCTAAATGAAGTAGACATGGATTAATAGAATTGGTTTTAATAAGTGTGTAATGTACATACAGATTTAAATCTGTTTTATTATAGGTACGAGATGCGCAAGGCTAACATCTCGTACAGCACTCAGAATCTTCTCTGTGCAACTCTGAGTCAAATAAATTGCATATTCCACAGAGATTCACAGAGGAAATACAACTCAGAGAACCACAGAGTATTCATATAATTTAAAACTCTGTATCAAATCACCTAACGCTTTCATTTTATAAAGTTAGCTGAAAAGGGTCCCCGCAACGAATGATGCGGTAACAAGAAAAATGGTTGGGGGCATAAAAAAAGGCACCTTGCGATGCCTTTAAGTTGATTCAATTAGGATAAAACTACTTGGATATCGTGAGCTTAGATACAAAACTTGACGAAGCCGATTTAAGATGTACCATATAATTTCCTGAGGCTAAAGCTGACAAATCTATATTGACAGACAGCTCATTCACCTGAAGAATTTTTTGTTGTAAAACTACCTTGCCAGACATATCAATAATATTGATGGATAAAGATTGCTTCAACAAACTCTCACTCCAACTAATATTCACTGTACTTTGGGCCGGGTTAGGATATAAACTCAGGCTTTCAGCAAGGTCGCCAAAATCTAATACCCGAACAGGTGTATACACAAATTTTGCATCCTTATCTACTTGCTTCAAACGATAATAATTGAAACCGGCAAAAGGTTTTTCATCAGGAAATGAATAATCAAGTTTACCTGCATAATCGCCATTCGCCAGCACTTCGCCAATAGCAGTGAAATTTACGGCATCACGACTGCGTTCTACTTCATAATGAGAGGCATTGATTTCTGAACTGACTTCCCATTTCAACATGGCGGTTTTATTGTCATGCTCCTTTTCTGCAGTGAAACTCATGAAGGAAACAGGTAATGGTCCAACTGGCGTGTAATTTGTAGCCCAGCCATCGCCAGCGCCACCATGATACATCCCGAGATTAGATGCTTGCACAAAATTATTCAGCACCCAACCATCGCCATTACCACCAAAGTACACTGCATCATTAGAAGATTGTACATAATTATTTATATGCCAACCATCGCCACTACCCCCAAAATACATGGCGTCATTTGAGCTTTGTGCATAATTATTTTGATGCCAACCATCGCCGTTTCCTCCAAAGTACACGCCATCGTTCGAGCTTTGTGCATAATTATTCAGATGCCAACCATCTCCATTTCCTCCGAAGTATACGCCATCATTCGAATTTTGGGCGAAGCTACTCGTATGCCAACCATCTCCATTTCCACCAAAGAAAATCAAGTTGTTTTGTGCCTTCATGTTTGTCCAACAGAACATCAACATAAGCGGGATGAATAATTTCTTTTTCATAATGTATTGTTTTAGAAATTATTCGCCTGTGCGTGCTCCACGACCACCTATATTGCTCGAAGCTTTTGATACATATTGATAGCTACCATAATATCTATCAGAGGTAATACAATATGCTGCAGAACCTGCTCCATATGCCCCACCACGAAGAGCTAAACCTAAGCCAGACAAACTAGGCCAATTCGGTGCATTATGCGAACCGTCCGCTTCCAAGTTTCCATCACCATGTGCTCCTGTAAAACTGCGACCTGTGATTTCGTAAGGAGTAATAGCCCATTCCCATAAATTCCCTGCCATTTCCATCACGCCATAATAAGTGGCTCCGCATGAAGTACGCGTAGAAGCACTAGTAGCTAATGCACCACAACGCATTTTTTCATTTCCTATTGGTGTCGAATAATTACAATTCCCTACAGACCATGTTTCGGAACTTGTACCTTGATTTGTAGGACCAGAAATGGCTGTAATCGTGGTATTTCCCCAAGGATATTCATTGGCAATAGGTACTTGATTTGCGCCTCTGCATGCTTTTTCATACTCCAATTCTGTAAATGGTCTCATAGCCGCCCAATCTAGCCAAGCCAACATATCCAAACAACTAATATATCCAATAGCTCTTTCAGGATTCGGTGCTGTTAAGTTGGGATGTGTGCCAACTGTATAAGCCGAATTATAAGGATTACGTGTTATATATTTATTGTAATCTATTGTGTTTAAAAAATCGATATATTGTTGTTGACTGAATTCATATTTCATAATCCAAAATGAATTATACCCTTTAGGGAAAGCAGCAGGCAAGGTACCTGTAAACCAATAGGCACCACCGCTTGATGTCCACAAATTACCTGCAGCATTGCCACACACAATAGAATTTTCTGAAGTAATCGGATAATAACTATCCACTACACCATCCTGAAAATGATAAGTTTCAGTACCCCCACTTCCTAAATTGTAAGCACCTGTAGGCACATTCACCATTTCAACTGCAAATAATCTCACCTCAACACTATCAGCATCTAACACACCATCCACGCCATAATTCCAACGGATTTTGTTTGCTGCAAAATTTACAGAGCCAATACCAAAAGTGCTTTTGTAAATCCAAATACCTTTTCCGTCTGCAGCAGTTTTAATCGTAGCACCTGAAGCTTGTGTATGTCCGCAAGCAACAGCTGTACCCGGGGCTACATAATTGATGGTAGCATGTTGCCAATTTGAGCTATTCTTTTTTCTAAATTTTACAAAAACCCAAGCCCCATCATAGTTACTTTCATTGGTGTTCGTACGCCACGCATTTTCCCAGTTTATATTAAAATTCACCAAGGTAAAATCATTGGTGGTGTTTTGTCCATTTAATAGGACATTCGAGGTTTGGATATTATTTGCTTGTAGCGTATAAGCTGACATCAAAAATAAAATCGCAAAAGTTAAAATCTGTTTCATTGCTTTACTTTTTAAATGGTTTATAATTTAAGGCAAAACTATTCACATATACAAACTCGGACAATACCCTTGATTGGGTATATTTAATTTAATGCGGATTTGAATACAAGTTATTTGGGCGGCACACAGGCTATTCGTTACAAGTCCTCTCCCGATTCGGCTATAGCGTGTCGTGTAGAATTAAATTTTGTAAAGCCTCTCGGGATGCGGGCTTTTCACTACTATCCTTGCCGCAATACAAAATTCTGCTTCTAAATTAACTTTTGTTTTTTAGCAAAGTCAATAAGCCCAACAACCGAATGAATGTCAACTTTTCTAAAAATATTTTTTCGATGAGTTTCTACAGTTCGTTCGCTGATAAAAAGCTTATCGGCAATTTGCTTATTACTTAAATCTTGAGCAATACATTGAATGATTTCTAATTCTCGCGCAGTTAAATTGATCTCTTGATTTTGCTTCTTTATTTTTGAATAACTATGCATTTCATCAATAATTTCTTGTGCATAATAAGTTTCTCCGCCAGCTACAATTTCTATGGCTTTAAGTAATTCGTTTTTATCGGCAGTTTTTAGCAAATAACCCTCTACTTTAGCTTCATGTATGAGTTTATCAAGAATAGGCCCATCCCCATTCATCGATAACGCAATGATTCGAATTTCGGGGAAAAGCTGTTTGATTTTTGTGGCTACTTCAAATCCATCAATGATAGGCATCATTACATCGGTAATTAATAAATCGATGGAATCAGGTTGTAATTCTTCAATAAGCTTAAGCCCATTTGTATACTCTGCAACTACTTCAATATTCAACTGATCTTTAAGTAAAAGCTTTAAACCATCTATCACAATTTGATGATCATCCAGAATAATAACTCGAATAGACATAAATTAATTTTTGGTTCACAGAGCAATATACATACAATATTACTACATTTATAACACTTCGTCTTTATTAATAAGAACAGCCTTGTCTTGAAGAGGAGGATTTTTCAAAGAAATGGCCACTAAAATCCCAATCCCCAAATAAAATAAACTGCCAATTTTATCAATTTCTAGAAGCTCACTAAAAAAGTTATTGACAAATACACTACCTATCATGCAAAGTATGGACATAACTATAATTCTGTCGGTTCTTTGTTGCAGTCTATGATATAATTTTTGGCCATAAAAAAACACCATAAAAACAAGTAAGGCATACAAGATCATCGCAGGATATCCCTGCTCTACAAGCATATACAAAAAATAATTGTGCGTGGTCGAACGTTCAAAATTTCTACTAACCCATGTGCGAAACGCAGAAACAGTATAGGATTTATAATTTTCATAAAAATTGTTTGGCCCCACACCAAACCATGGATGATCCTGACTCATTCTAACACCTGCTATCCATCGATAATATCTTTCTGCCGACGAAATATCTGTGCCCTGAATGGTGGCCATTATATGATCTGCAAGCGATTCATGCATGACTGTCTTCTCAAACTTGGGTGTAAATCGCATGTAATTATTATTATGAGCCATCCAGAGTATGCCACTTAATACAATTCCATAAAATAGTAACATCGCATAATGCATCACTTTGAATCGAACAAAAACATATACCATGCAAGCAAACACAATGGCCATCCATGCAGCGCGAGAATATGATAAATAGGAGGCTGTTACAAACAAGAGTATGCCCGCTAAAGCAAATACCCATTGCACACTATATTTCCGTGATAAAACAAAAGCTGCCACTGTGAGAGGAACCATACAAGAAACCATAGAACCATAAATTACATGGTTAATAAAAAATGGTTGCAAAGGGTCATGCACTTCTTCAAATCTAAAACCCACTGCACTAAATCTTATCAGGACTATCACTGTGACGATACATAAGGGCACAAATAATACTTGAAATGCTTTACTAATGGCTTCTTTGTTGGATAATAATACAATGGGCATGCATAAAAAGGGAATCAAATACCATACTTTTTTTAGCAGAAACTTAGCCGAAAATAAGGGTAATTCAGAAAAAACAACACTGAAAATCAACCACAATAATGAGGCCCCAATAATCAGGATGAATGGATGTTGTATCCATTTTTTTATATCTAAGGCTTTATATTTCATCAAACAAAATAGAAAAAACAAAGCTGTACAAACTATCATTAAAATCTCATCTGGAAAATCTAGCTTATCCTTAAAATGAAATGAAATAGGTAATGACGCTAATAGTAAATAAAAGGGAATTCGGATGTCAGATAAAAACAAATACGCAAATAAAAATGCACATGGAACTATAATGAGCCAAAGCAAATCAAAGATAAATCCCAATGCCAAGCACCCTAAAAATAATCCTCCTACAAGAAGAAAAATTGTTTTTGGCATTTGAATCGCTTTCATTACTCTAATATTCTCGATTTATTTAGCGTAAACACTTCGATAACTATAGCCAGCAACAATCCAAAAAACAAGGCAGCACCAAAGGTAATAAGCACCCCTAAAGTTCTAAATGGCCCTGCTTTAGGCCCATTCGGCGAAGCCCATTGCATGACATGTATCATAGGAAATCCATCAAAAGTAGAAGTTCTAAATTCGTTAGCCAAAGACATATATCGAGCTTTATCCATGGCCAATCTATCCTTCACTTCTTCGATATTTTGAATAACCTCTAATCCTTGAGCGAATTCTATACCGCTCCCTTTCGGACTTGATTGAATCAAATTTTTGCGGCTAGGTGCTATTAAATCATAAATTTGGTACTTGACCCGCATTTTAGCCAAAGAATCTGAATAGATCGCCAAGTTGCTATTTATAGAATCTGCCCTTTGTTCTATGGACACAGCTAATTGTCTGTTGATACCTGCAAATAATATCCTCATCTGACTTTCAATCCTATTCATCGCTTCATTGACTACTTGATAAGCAAGATTTGGGTCTTCATCCGTAAAATTCACTTCTAAGTGATTATAGCCAGTTCGACTAATAGAAAAATTTTTCGTAAACCTTTTATACACCTTCTTAGAAGCATCTTTGGCATTTGTATCAATCTTGTAATGTGCTGCAATATTAAATTTCCCAATTAAATACGATACCACTGAGGCAGAATTTCCAATGACAAAGGCACGATCTACCTCATTTTCTCCTCCAAAATAATCTATCCACTCTTGCTTACCTTCACTAAATAAATTCACGCGCCCACTAATGACGGCTGAAGAAGGAAAAAATGAGCCATAAGCATTATATACATTTTTCTGTAGAAAAAAATAAATGGCCGCAATCAAGGCGGCAGAAATAGCCAATAACAGAATTTGCTTTTTCCATTTTAAGGCTATTTTTATAATATCAAATAAGTCGAACTGAAATTCCTTACTCTCCATATAAATAAGTTAGGAAGCAAATATATAATTTAATGCTTAGCCCGACACCTTAAGATTCAGTTTTATATTGTTTAAAATACGCCTGTATTGAATTGACATCCCATAAACGCACTAAATAAACCGCTATCAAAAAAACGCCCCCATTCAGGATTACAGCGGGCAATAATTTTATGCTGAAATAAGCCAATACAGCATTCATGGCAATTAAAAGCACAAAAAATACCACAAATTTCATCAACCATTTCCAGGAAATTGTCAATGTGAAGCGCTGATAACATGCATAAATAAAGAAGAAAGCCAATATCCATTCTATGATAAAGGCTGAAACTGCTGCGCCCAAGGCTTTATAAGTTGGAATTAAGGCTATGTTTAATCCTATACTTAAAATGCATCCCAATAAAGCAATTTTAATCAATAGAATAATATTGCCATTGGCTGTAAGCAAGGTAGAATAAATATACATCAAGCAAAACGCAGGAAAGCAAGCAATCACAAAAAAGTAAATATTTCCCAATCTTGCTGTCTGATCATCATATAAAAAATACATGATATCTTTAGCATAAAACAAGCTAAAAGCCACACAAGCAAGTGAAACTGGCATGAGAATATTGGTGCTGGTTTTTACAAGTTCGTCTATATTAAGTTGCTTACTTATCATTCGTGAAAACATAGACAAAAGCATACCTGCAAATAATAATCCAAATGAATTGGCAGCATCCAGAATTCGATAAGCTTGGGCATAAATACCATTTTCAGCAGGACCTTCTAATCGTTCTAAAATCAAGGTATCACTGCGCATATAAATCCCCATCAATAAAATCAACATGGCATAAGGCAAACTTCCTTTGCACAATCGCCACATTTCATCTAGGGACAAGTGCTTAAATGTAATTTGAGTATAACGCCAAATGGTTATAACTAAAGCAAAAATAATGGTTATCAGATAGGCCCCAATTTGTGCATAAACAAACCATTCTATGACAAAATGTGCACTGTATTTTTGACTAAAAAGCAATACACTACAAACCAAAATCATCAATAATTTATCAAACACAGATAAAAAACTATCAATCTTAAAATCATGACTAGCTGATATATTACTTCTTAAATATTGAAGAAATGAGCTGAGTAATTGCACAATAGCTAACATACAAAGCAAGTATAATGAACGACCATGATAATTCATCACCAAGGCCACTATATACACGATCATAAAATAAAATAAACTTAAAACCGCTTTCACTGCTATCATATTAGGTAATGAATAGCCAATTCTTTGCTGATCGGAAGCTATATATCGATTATTGAAATTCGTAATACCGAAATCAAGTAAAATATTGAAAATAATACTCAGGCTAAATAAGGCATTATATAAACCATACTCCTCATGGCCTACTTTAAGTTGCACATTTCGGTCGATAATAAAAATCCAAATTGGCTTTACCAATAAATTCAGCAACAGCATAATCAATATGTTCGACAAAAAATAGCGCTTAAGCATTAAAGTAGTATTCTTGCTGTTGTGAAAGCGTAAATGTACTGCAAATTGAGATATTGAACAGAGATTATCATTTCTCATCAATGATCTCAAGCAAATAATGAGTTACCCAAGCAAATTAAGATGGCGTAGTATGTAATCTTTAATATTTACAATACTAAAAAGAATAACTAACCTTATAATTCCTTTTTGGTTTTTGATTTCAACCCTTACTTTTGCGTATCAAATGAAAATAGCAGTTAATGCAAGGTTTTTACTTAAAGGAAAACTAGAAGGAATAGGTTGGTTTACTTATGAAGTCATTAAAAGGGTTGTACTGAATCATCCTGAACATGAATTTATTTTCTTTTTTGACAGACCCTATGCCGAAGAATTTATTTTTGCACCTAATGTAAAAGCTATTGTACTAAACCCACCTGCTAGGCATCCTATTTTATGGATGATTTGGTATGAATTTTCAGTGGCACTAGCCTTAAAAAAGTACAAAGCAGACCTTTTTATTTCGACTGATGGTTTTCTGTGCTTAAATACCAAAGTTCCAACCTTATTGGTGGTTCATGATTTGGCATTTGAAAGATACCCGGAACATTTACCTTTCAAATTCAGATTTTATTTAAAAAAATTCACCCCACTATTCGTTAAAAAAGCAGCCAAAATTGTTACGGTTTCCGAATTTTCGAAGCAGGAAATAATGCATTTTTATAAAACACCTGCCGAAAAAATTCAGGTGATTTATAATGGAGCAAACTCGAAATATAAGCCCTTAGATTTTGACGAAAAACAACAAATCAAAGAGCGATATGCGCAAGGTTGTGAATACTTTGTATTTGCAGGAGCCATGCATCCTCGAAAAAACATAGTACGACTATTAAAAGCCTTTGCCCTATTTAAACGCAAGCAAAGAAGCAACATGAAATTGTTGATCGTTGGTCGATTTGCTTGGCATTCAGATGAAATCAAAGAAGTTTTCAATCAGCATCCTTACAAAGCTGATGTAATTCACTATGATTACATGCAAGTTGATGAACTCTGTAAAGTTATTGGTGCCGCCTATGCCTTGACATTTGTGTCGCTCTATGAAGGATTTGGCATTCCAGTTCTTGAAGCTTTACAATGCAATGTGCCTGTAATTGCTGCTTTCGGAAGTTCTTTAGGTGAAGTTGGCGGCAATGCAGCTCTTTACGCTGACCCGAACCAAATAGAAGATATCAATCAGAAGATGTGTTTACTTTATAAAGAAGAACATCTCAGATCAGAACTCATTGCACATTGTAGGACTCAGGCTGAAAAATTTTCATGGGATCAAAGCGCGCTTCAATTTTATCAAGTGATTGAACAAATTCAACTTCAATCCAACTCTAAACCTTTGTAATATTGATAAACTATCTAATGAGTATGATATCGCCTTTAGCTATTTTCTGACTTATTACCCCCTTATCATTACATTGATATTGCAATATATAATGAAATGTATCAGAATTTTGCGATGTTCCATTTAAGGTACCATCCCAACCTTTAGTAATATCTCTTGTGCTAAAAACCTCTTGTCCCCATCGGTTGTAAATTCTAAATTCTCCTAAAATTACGCCACCACCGTGCTCTACAATTCGATAAATATCATTTTTGGTATCTCCATTAGGCGTAAAGGCATCAGGCATAAATAGCTGACAACATAATTGTTGCTCTACAGCAATTTGGGTCGATGTGATACAACCATTGGCATCAGTGACTAATACATGATAGGAGCCGCTTTCTAAATTAGTTGCAGTTTGACTATACTGAGGCGGTCGACTATCCCATTCGTATTTATAACCTGGTACACCTCCACTTGCTATAGCTTCAACTGAACCATCTGTTTTAACCAAACATGTTGCCTCATGTGAAATTTGATACACACTTAACAATGAATCTGGTTGTAGTATGGTCGTACTTAATGAATCTAAGCAACCATGACTATCCTTAGTGTAAAAAGTATAATTGCCCGCAGCCAAATAATCAAACAAGGTTTTACTTCCTGGAGCTAAACTACCATACCAATAAGTATAACCCGGCACACCTCCATTAGTCAACACTTCAACTGATCCATTATTTTGATACTTACATAATACATCAATTTGCTCCACCAAAGACAACTCTACTTCTGTAGGTTGATTAATGGTCACGAAGGTTGTTGCTGTGCAATTATCAGCATCAGTCACTACAATATTATAACTACCAGCAGACACATTGGTTACTGGATTATTGACAGGAATAGAATTGGCTTGATATGTATAAGCAGGTTGTCCACCTGATGCCACAATTTCATAAGAACCATCGTTACCTCCAAAACAATTAGGTTCTACAATATTCTGCACCATAGCCGTAATTGCAGGTTTTTTGCTCACCATAACTGCATCTTTAAATGTAGGTGTTGGACACACTCCACTGCTAATGGCTGAGGCAATGATCATGGTAGGCTGTGTTGGACAAACTACCAATGAATCTACATTCGTTGCTAGCACTGCCCCATTTTGATCATACCAATTAACAGTATAGCCACCAGGCATGCCTGTAGGAATTCCATTGGGTGTAAATGTCCAAGTTTCATTAGTGGCGGTAAATGCCTGAACATTTCTCCCAGGCACTGTATATGCAACTGTTCCAGCTTCATTTTCAATACCGTGAATGGCCAATCCACCTCCATTCCAAGCACAATAAGGCTTATTTCCGATATATGTTTCAATCACATTGGTAGTCTCATACAAAGCAATTTGCTGCTTAGCTAAAGAACCATTGCAAGCAAAAGGCGGCACATCGATCCAACTCACTACAAAAATTCGATTAGGAGC
>CAZSUF010000069.1:0-15499 GCA_964609875.1 uncultured Bifidobacterium sp. | reverse complement strand
TAGAGAAACAGCGCTATGAAGTGGAAATTCTAGAAGGGAAGTTAGCTACTTATAGTGCGCAAATGAATCCTCACTTTATGTTTAATTCGATGAATGCGGTGAATAGTTTTATTTTAAATAATAATAGTTTAGAAGCTTCGCAATATTTATCAAAGTATTCGAGGTTGATGCGAAGAGTCCTTGAAAATTCGCAGCATAAATTAATTAGTTTGCAAGAAGAGTTAGATACTTTGAAGTTATACGTTGACATGGAGCAGTTGCGTTTTGCGAATAAATTTACTTACAAGCTAGAATGGGATGATTCGATTATTTTGGATGATATAAAAATTCCACCATTGATATTACAGCCTTATGTAGAGAATTCGATTTGTCATGGATTGATGCACAAAGAAGGGCAAGGAGAGGTCAGTATTTATATAAAAGATTGTGATGATCATTTTATTTGCAGTATAGATGACAACGGGGTGGGGCGTGCATTTTCTTCAAGTTTGAAAAAGGGTGTTAGTAAGAAGCATCATTCAATGGGATTAGATATTACGGCTTCGCGATTGAAAATTTTAAATCCAACAATTCCGGCAGATGACATCGTCAAAATTATTGATAAGGTAGATGAACATGGAATTGCCCTTGGGACGAAGGTTGAGATTTATTTGCCTGAGATGGTGTAAGGGAATAAAATTCTATCTTGATTTCTTTTGATAAAGAGTGTTTACAATTTTTACCGAATATAAATTCAACCCAGCAGTTTGGAACTAAAATTCTACCATCTACCAATTCGCTTATTCTAAGAGAGTGCATGAAACTAAGTTTGCCTTCAAAACAAGAATCATGTATAAAATTCAATGGATTATTTTCCTCCTTATCTCTTATCTTTCCTTATGTAACATGGCTTCGGCGCAATGCTTGCCTAGCGGTATCAATTTAGGCTCTCAAGCAGACATTGATAATTTTAGCAGTAATTATAGTGCTTGTACCCAAATATTAGGCGGTGTCACAATTTCAGGCGCAGATATTTCTAATTTGAACGGTCTTTCGAATGTGACATATATTGGTGGTAATCTTATTCTCTTAAATAATCCTATACTGAATAATATTTCAGGTTTAAACAATTTGCAATATGTAGGTGGGACATTGGCCATAAATCATTGCAATGCCTTGCCAAGTATTTCAGGTATAAATAATTTGAATGCTGTAGGAAATGATTTTAGTATAGATCATTGTGCAGCTATAACTACGATTACAGGTTTTAATGGTCTACAAAATATAGGAGGTTCCTTCAAAATTGAATTCAATACTTCTTTATCTGGAATTAATGCATTTAATAATGTGACCAGCATTGTAAACGATTTAAAAATAGTTCATAATCACGCTATGACCCTTCTGGATGGATTTTCACACTCACTTTCTATAGGGAATGATTTTTTTATCCAAGATAGTTCGTTGTATACCCTCAATGGATTTACCGGTAACATAAGTGTAGGCAATGATCTTAGCTTATATGCTAATTTTTATCTTAATAATATAAACGGCTTAAACCATATTGACTCTGTAGGTCATAACATGTTCATCTCTGCGAATACTAGATTAGAAAGTCTTTCATTTTTAAATTCTTTGCAAAAAATTGGAAATAATCTCCAAATTGAAGAAAGTGATTCCCTTCAAAATTTAAATGGGTTAAATAATATTCATAAACTACATGATTTGATATTGCTTAGAAACAGAAGACTTCAAAATACCAATGGCTTCTCGGGATTAAATACGGTAACTGGTTTCATAAATATTGGCTATTGTGACGCGTTAGTTGATCTAAATGGTTTTTCGGGAATCACACAAGTGACTCATGATGTAAATATTTTTGAAAGTAAGAATCTTATCAATTTGCATGGATTTGAAAACATAACTAGCATTGGAGGACAATTACATTTAAATAAGGATAGTTCATTAACATCCTTGTCTGCTTTACATAATTTGGTTTCTGTTCGAGAATTAGTTATTGAAAATAATATTGCACTTACTAATTTGAACGGACTTCAAAACCTTTCAACCATTTCAGATGGTTTAAGTATTTATTCGAATCCTCTACTTACAAATTTGGATAGCCTTTCAGGTATTACAGCTACAGGTGGTTCATTGTACATTTCGCATAATAACAGCCTTGTTGATTTGCATGGTTTACATAATCTGCAAAGTGTTGGCTCTGGATTGGGCATCACCTATAATAATAATTTGCAGAATATAGATGCACTATCCAACCTGACGGCAATTGCAGTTAATCCAAATTATTTATCTAATGGACATTTACATATATACAATAATGCTCTTCTCAATTCAATTTCAGGCATTGCGAATTTAAACCCCAATACTATTACCGATTTAAGGATCGAAAACAATCCGTTGCTTTCTATTTGCAATTCAAACTTCCTTTGTGCTTATTTAGTAAACCCCAATAATATCGAGTTTATTAGCAACAATGCTGTTGGTTGCAATACACGTTCTGAAGTAGAAATATCATGTCCTCAATGTTTACAAGGTGGTATTAGCTTTTATTCGCAAAATGATATTGATAATTTTCCCTTACAATATCCAAATTGCAATACAGTAAATGGATCAATGACGATTACAGGAAATAACATTACCAATCTTGCTCCGTTAACACAGCTGCAATTTATCAAAGGAAATTTAACCATCAATAGTTGCCCTAATTTGATGTCGTTAAATGGTTTGCATAATGTAATTAAAATAGATAGCTCCCTTGATATTTCGCAAAACATCGCCCTGCAAAATGTGAATTATATGTATAATCTGACGGAGGTAGGACAAGATTTTGCGTTGTACTATAACGTAAATGTTCAGAACCTAAATGGATTTGCGGGTTTGCAAAAGATTGGGCGAAATATGATTTTAGATGGTATGCCAATGACAAGTTTTAGTGGTATTCCGAATTTAGATTCCATTAAGGGTTATTTGCAAATTCGCCACTTGCATAATATTCAAAACATGATTGGCTTTAATGGATTATCCTATATAAATGCCTTAGCTATTATTGAGTGTTATGGTATACAAGATTTAGATGGGTTACAAGGTATCACTACATTGAATGAAGGATTTTATGCCGGTTATAGTAGCATGGTTAATTTTTACGGATTAAATAATGTAACCTACATCGGTGGTTTAGGTGTCGATTACAATCAAGGAGGAAACGCACAGTTGCAAAGTATGGAAGGTTTCAATAGTTTACAAACAGTAGATGGGCACTTTCAAATTGGATGGGCCAATCGATTAAAAAATGTATCAGCACTAACTAATCTTACTTCGGTATCAGGACAGTTTATGTTGTATAGTTGTGATAGCTTAGTGAGTTTGAATGGACTTCAAAATATAAATCACACCGGAGGCTTATCCATTTTGGGTTGTAATATTTTAGAAAATCTTACAGGTTTAAATGGATTGGCATCAATGACAGGTGACTTAAGAATTGAATATAACCATCGCTTGAAAACTTTAAACGGTCTAGGCAATTTTGGAACTATCATTTCTGGTAATTTAAAAATCACACTCAATGACTCATTGACTAATATTTCAGCCTTGAGCCATGTGACGGACATTACGCAAGATGTTATTATAGATTATAATTCGGTCTTGCCTTCGATGGCTGGTTTTAATCCGATTGGTATCAATGGTAATGTATCTATTTCCTCTAATACGAAGTTGACATCTTTGATAGGGATGCAAAGTCTCGGTTTTGTCAATGGAAATTTAACTATAAATTCAAATCCTTTGCTAGCTAATATTCACTCAATGAATCATGCAGTCAGTATAGGCGGAAATTTGAGTATCCAGAATAATTTACAGTTGGCAGTTTGTCAAGTGAAAGCCGTCTGTGATTACTTAAGTGGACCATGGGGTACAACGGCATCTATTTTTGGAAATTATAGTGGTTGTAATTCACCTCAAGAGGTAAGCGTCTTTTGTACCAATATGCCTTTACCTATTACGTTAGAGCAATTTGATGTGACTTGCCAACATCAAGGTGTTCAACTTTCATGGACTACCTCCAATGAAGAGAGTAATGCGTTATTTGAAATCGAGCAAAGTGTTGATGCAAGCCATTGGGTTAAAGTGGGAGAAGTTGTTGGTGCCGGTGTCAATCATAGTACAAATGACTATCATTTTGAAGTAATGAATGCTTCAAATCAAGGAGATTACTATCGCCTCAAGCAAATTGATACGGATCACAAATTTACCTATTCGGAAGTACGCTCTGTACATTGTGATGAATACAATGAATCTGCAAAAGTTTATCCTAATCCTGCAACAGATGGTATTCATATTGTGTTGAAAAATTATGAACAGACGCGAATTGAAATATGTGATATGCAAGGAAATATTTTAATCAAACAGAACCTAGATTTGTCTAATTATGTTTCCTTCAATACACTTAGTCCAGGTGTTTATATGGCAAGAATATTTGAACCCAATCAACCTGTACAGATTGTAAAAGTCCAGAAACGGTAATTGCTTTTACAAATCACTGAAGCCACTTTATTACAAAGTGGCTTTTTTATTTATACTAATTTCTATGAATTAATTATTAGCCATATTAAAACCCAACATCGCCAAATATCCCCCAATCACTACCAAATATAAAGTGAGGCTAAAATAGCTTTTTAAGCCTGGTACATTTGTATTGTCAAAAGAAAATAACCAATAATTATTCAATTCAAACCTTATTTAAATTATTAAATTATGCAAACATTAAAATTTATTTATTTTTTCATAAGCGCACTTTTTATTATCAGTACAAATTTGTATGCGCAAAATATTGGTATCAACCCAACAGGTGCAACACCCAATGCATCGGCTATGCTCGATGTTTCCTCTTTCAACAAAGGGATGTTGATACCACGTGTAAGTCTAACGTCAACGAGTGATGTAACTACGATTGCAAATCCTGCTATTAGCTTACTTGTGTATAATACCAATGCGGGTATGAGCAATGGTAGTGTAGGTTTTTATTATTGGAATGGAATGGTTTGGGTCAAATTAAATGATGGGTCGATAAACAGTGCAAACAACTTTTGGACCGCCAATGGAAATCATATTAGCAATGCCAATGCAGGTCATGTGGGTATAGGTAACGCAGCGCCCATTGCACCACTGCACATATCAGGACAAAATCCTATAACCTTACCTAATGGTGGCACAGAAACAGCCAATGTTACTGCAGTTGTCAATGATACCACAGCAGTAACTGGGACAGGAAGCAAAATTGGACTATATTCTATAGTTAAAAATCATAGTGGTGCCAATGTAGGAGTATTGTCAGAAGCAACAACAAAAGATAATAGCAACAATTTTGGAATTATTGGCAACGTCATTGGTGGACCTCAAACGGGTGGAATGGCCTATGCCATCGGAGCAGTAGATGCTGTTAAAAATGGAACTGGCGCACTGTATATTGATGGGCAAGCAAGATATGCCGGGGTTTACAATACAAATACAGCAGGAACAATTATTACCAACAGTGGTAATGGAACTATGGAATGGTCTGTGCCAATTGTATTTAGAAGCACTGGCATTAATAATACCAATGTAGGCACATCTTCAAATACTATTCCACAATTTGTTACACCCGTTTATGGTGGTGCAAATACAACCTTCATAGCTACAACAAAAGGCATCTATCATTTTGATTGTTCTTTAATAGTGGATTTGGGTTCTTTATCCAATAATGGTTATGTTGAAATTTCATTGGAGAGAGGTGGTGGAGCATTTGCAAGAAATAGAGTGTATATACAAGCTTTTGGAAATACAGCGCTAACACTTCCACTTTCCGCAGATATAGATTTATTGATCGGAGAATCGGTGAATGTGAGGTTTACTAATTCTTCAAATACTACCAAAGTGATACATGGAGATGATACGCAAGCTTTTTTCTCTGGTCATTTAATTCGATAAAATAATTATTAAACAACATATAAGTTTTACTTAAAAAATAATAAGATGATAAAATTAACATTCATTTTTTTAGCCACATTTATATTCATTGGCTTTTCAATAAAAGCACAAAATATAGGCATCAATGCAACAGGTGCCACTCCCAATTCTTCAGCCATGCTCGATGTATCCGCCACCGACAAGGGAATGTTGATACCGCGCGTAAGTTTAACGTCAACGAGTGATGTAACTACGATTGTAAATCCCGCTACTAGCTTACTAGTGTATAATACCAATGCGGGTATGAGCAATGGCAGTGTAGGTTTTTATTATTGGAATGGAACCACATGGAATAAATTAAATGATGGTAATACTTCAACGAGTAATGGCTTGTGGACTGCCAATGGAAATAATATCAGCAACACTAATAGTGGCAATGTAGGTATAGGTACAGCCACACCTACAACACCTTTGCATATTACTGGTACAAAAATGATTACACTACCTGACGGTGGTACAGAAACATCCAATATTACTGCTATGGTAAATGACACAACACCTTCTACAACAGCTAATAGCAAAATAGGAATTTACGCCTTGGTAAAAAATCATAATGCTGCCAATGTAGGTGTATTAGCAGAAGCTACAACAAAAGATAGTGCTAATAATTTTGCCATATTGGGTAACTTACTTGGGGGTAATCAAAATGGCAATTTAGCTTATGCAATTGGTGCTGTAGATGCCACACCACCCAGCATAGATCCGTTATCGAACAAGGGTGCATTATATATTTCTGGTAATACAAGATATACTGGAGTGCCTAATGCGAATGAAGCTGGAACTATAATTACTAATGCTGGTAATGGAACTATGCAATGGAGTAAGCAATTGCCAACTATATTTAAGTTAGGCGATATCAAAAAAGACACAATACTTTCAAATGGTTATGAAAAAGTATACTTCAACAGTTCATGGTCTCAACCTACGAATGATTACAATTTGGCGGGTATTTATAATTTTACTACAGGTGAATTCACCATAACAGAAGCAGGTATGTATAATCTTACACTTACCTATGATTATTGGATGTATTCTTCTACCAACATTGGGCGTATATATAGTGCTATTCAAAAGAACGGAACTACTATTCAACAAATTACTCATAAATATATTTCGCAAGTTTCAGAAATTAATAATGGTTTTGGGCACATACTTCATTTATATAATGATAATCAATTTGGTAGTGGTGAAACTTTTAGTTATTCGGTAGTTACATACCTTAGTGTTGGAGATAAAATTACCGTGATTCATGAAAATGATACGGATGGAAACCAATATATCATACCAAATAATGGGTCGTTTTCAGGGTTTAAAATAAGATAGGATTCCTTGTAAAAATTTACGATCATTTTTTAGAATGAAGAAATTATTTCAACTATTTGATAACAATATTTTTAAAATCAAAGCAATAAATACAATGCAAAAAATAAAATTAGCCCTCATCTGCATAATGGCACATCTGCTAATTGACATATCAGGAAATGCTCAAGCTCGTTTAGTCATCAATGGTGGTATTATTAACTTAAGTAATGGAGCGAACTTAGTCATAGATAACCCTAACAGCAATGCCATTACTCGAACCAGTGGGCATATCATTTCCGAAGGCGAGAATAATACTGTAAAATGGAATGTCGGCACTAGCACAGGTAACTATATTGTTCCATTTGGCTATGGTGCCACCGATTATTTACCTATTTCATTTTCGCCATCTAACGCAAATGGTAATGGCTCGTTTCTGCTTTCAACTTACTATGGAGTATCTGCAATCAATAGTAGCTATTTACCAAGCGGCGTTACCCATTATAATTATGCTGGCAACGATCATTCAACGAAAGGTATTGACCGTTTTTGGCAAGTGAATGCTATCGGCTATAATGCCAAACCAGACATTTCTAATTTGCAACTTAGCTATAGAGATTTAGAACATAATACTTTGCCTAATATCATAACAGAAGGTAATTTAAAGGCGAAGCGATGGAATTCTATGTTGGGCCAATGGGACGATTTTTCACCTGCGAGTAGCATAAATACAGTCTCTAATACAGTGACCATTCCTTCACTGAGCAACTCGCAACATTTTGCTTGGTGGACATTGATGAACGTTTCTGCACCTTTGCCTGTTGAATTTCTAAGTTTTAGTGGTAGATGTAAGGGTAACGATAATGAACTAAGTTGGGTAACAGCTTCTGAGGTAAACTGTGATTATTTCGAACTGCAACGTAGTGATGATGCCATACATTTTAAAACTATAGAAAGATTAAAAAGTAAAGCAATTCAAGGGAATAGTAGTGCAAGTATACAATACGAAGTAATTGATGAGAATGTACTCAATCCTACCTCTTACTATCGTTTACAACAATTCGATGTTGATGGTAACTCACATTTATCAAAAGTTATTACGCTCTATCAGAATCAGTCAACGGATAATATTCAAATCTATCCTAACCCAAGCCACGGTCGTTTTCAAGTAAGTATTCAAGAGAGCAATTTGGAAAACTTGATGTTGATGATTCAAGATGTCAAAGGCCAAATTGTTTATGAACAAGCGGTGTCGAATCCTATAACGAATGTTCAATTAAATCAATCAGGGGTTTATCTGATAACTGTTAAAGGGCCCTCATTTACAAATACACAAAAATTAATCATCCAATCAAACTAACTATGAAAAACTTTTTAAAATCCTTAATTCTTTTTAGTGTTTGTCAATTATTTGATACTTCCATAAAAGCACAATTTTCTATCAATGCATTTCCCTTAAAAGAAATTGATAGTTTGTATAACCATCAAATTAATAAATATGAATTGCAGTATCATGTAGATCGATTCTATGACAAGAATTGTTTAGACAGCATGCGAGAATATGCCAATGCAAGTAGTCCGACACAACGACAATTTTATACTTATCCTGTAGGAAGCTCTAATCAACAACCTTTAGGAAGATCAATTGATTTAAGGCCTAGAATTATATTAAACCAAATCTACAATGCAAGTAATTGGAAGAATTACAACCAAATGATTGATAGCAAGTATACTAACCATTGTCAAGATAGTATGTCTTTAGGTTTACAATGGAATGTAAATTCTTGGGATACCTCTACTGGTAGAAAATGGAATGCTACTTTTTTAGCAAATGGAAATCCTTCACATATCATCGAAAAAGAATACGATCCGGGTACAGGAATATGGTATAATTATACCGATAAGTATTTTTACTATAATGCGAACAATGTGTTACAAAGTATACATTATCGACTATGGGCTACATTTTCAACAACTGTTTATTTTGACTATATTGATAGCAATTTTGCATTTACAAATTATACGAATTACTGCAACGCCAAAATAGATACAGTGGTCACTTATAAAAAAAGTGGGGCAATGTATTTACCAGATAGTAGAACAATTAAACAACAATTGCCGTTTGATGGTTATGTAATGGAATATGCAACTTTTGCGAATAATAATTGGTTGAATTCTATGAAGTATGCAATGTACTATGACTCACACGCGAATGATTCTATCTATAAAAAATGGAATTGGAATAATGCTACTCAACAGTATGATATACAGAATTATTACTCATATACGAATTCTTATGATGCAAGTGGTAGTCTCATTTCGCAAGAAACGTTTAAAAATTTGAATAGTGCAACGCCCAATGTATTGTATCCTTATTCGAAAGTAGTGTATAGTAACTTTGTCAATTGCAGCATAGCCACATCTGTCGAGAGTCATACACAGCAAGATGAAGTTATCATTTATCCGAACCCAAGTAATGGAAATATCCATATAGAATTTCCTGCTACTTCATTCGAGAACAGTCAAATGCTTGTCAAAGATATTGCAGGGAAAATCGTGTATCAACAATTCGTCACGACATCGAAATCAAGCATTCATTTACAGCAACCACATGGTATTTACTTTTTGGAAATCAGAAAGCCAACAAGTACAAGAATCTTTAAATTTATTATTCAATAAAATCAACAATCAATACCAAACATCATGATAAAATTAAAATGTCTAATTATAAGCTTCATTGTTTTTATAATTATAAACAACAATCTGCTTGCCCAACCATGTGCTATTACATTGCATGAATGTGTGAGCTCGAAATCAGCAGAAGGCAATCGGCAAAGTCGGTCCGGTAAAGAAATGAATGAGTTCGAGATTCCGTCAAACGAACATGCATTGCATATGTATGTACATATCCAAATTACCAATTATGAAAAAATAATGGCAAAAGAAAAGCTGCAATTGTTAGTAACAACCATTGAACATGGCAATAAGGTTGAGTTACATTCTTGGGGTTGGCCTAAGCCTATGAAAAATCAAATATTATCAACCGACTGTTATTTTCCTGCTGGTGACATTACCTTGACATTAGTAGATGCGAATGACGCCAAACAAATTATTGCTTCAAGAACAATTACCGTCAAACCCAATTCTATCAAAGTGCCTAATGGGAATGCAGATTTTCCTTATAATCGAGCACATTTTAAAATTTGGACTTGCAAAAGTATCGATGATAATTGGAAGCCAATTGATGTGGTGACTAAAATTAAAGTTGGAGAATGTATTCAATTATTTTTTGAAAGCACAGATAAGTTGAAGAACCTAGGATCTATGCGTTGGGGCATTTATAAAATAAATTCCGATGGTTCAGAGGAATATGTAAATCAAAAAGATCAGGGTATTGGACAACTTGATCTTTGGCGACGATTATCTTATGAAGAATGTGATGAGTTTAAAACGGCTGGTACATATAGAATCTATATTGCTTCCAAAGACGATGCAGATGCATATTTTGGGGTGAATACTAAGAACTATTTCGCCAAAACAGATTTAATTGTTGAATAGATGAAGTTGCCATTTTTTATTGAAGAAACAAAATTGATGAAATCTCAATCCAACAAAAAATACGCTTCCGATACTGCATTAATATTGCTGATTGCATTGGTAATATTTATTTTAGTAATATCCTTAACATTATTGAATTGATTGTAAGGTTGTAAAGATTTATGGTAAAGCAATGAATCAAGTCTGAAAATAATTTTATGCAAGCTGATCAGAAATTGAAGTAATAATTTCTACTTGAAAAATTTAATACCTTTATTTGTAGAGTTGAAGCATGTAATTTGCATATTGTTTATTTTCTTCCTTGCAGGAAATTTGCAAGCTCAACAGTTTATTGTCAAATCATTCGACTATAATAATGGGTTGATATCTGGAGCGAATCATTTTACACAGCAAGATTCTGTTGGCTTTTATTGGACTTGTAGTTATGGAGGTTTAGTAAAATTTGATGGTACTACTTTTAAATCCTTTAAGAACTCTGATGGAATTGTTCATTATGATGTAAATCACATTTGCGAAGTGCAAAGGAATAATTTTATAGTTTGTAATCAATTTTCTTTGCTTCATTTCGATGGTAATTTATTTAGCGAATTCACTTTACCCCAAGGGCGGAAGTATAAATTTGTGAATACGCTTTCACTAAATGGGATGCTTGTTTGTAATACAGACAAAGAAGTCTTGCAAATTACCCCTGATAACAAAGTGATTCCTTTTCTTATAGATCTTAAGGAAATTCAAAGGGTTTTTTGCACAGATAGTAAATCATATATTATTACGAATACGAATCAGTTCTGTATATTAGAACAGAATCTTGCAAAACCGTTGGTTAATCTAGAAAACTCCATGGAGATTTTAGATGTGGCTTCAGTTCGGAATGAACTTTATCTTACCACAAGCACAGGAGTTTATAGGCTTCATCAAGGAAAGTTGGATTTATTCATGCTTAATCATATTCGAGTTAGTTCTATTTATGAGGATAAAAAAAACCGAATTTGGTTTACAGATAGCAAGCATCAAGTATGGTTGCAAACTGGAGAGGTGTTTCAGAATCTTACCCAAAAGTATCATACTAAAGAAGTTATTGAGCCTAGTTATATGGAAGATAAGAATCATAACTTAGTGATTACTTCCATTTATGGGATTACTATTTACAAAGAGAATTTTTGTGAGGAGGTAAGCATTGAAGAAATCAATAATACGGAACAGAATTATATCGCCAGAATTTATGGGAAGGATACAATTTGTGTTGGAATTAGGCAAGAGGGTTTTGTAGCTATTACTAAAGGAAAAAAAATCATCATTCCTGTAAAAATAGAAGGTATTAATTTTGAAGGAAAAGCATATCGTTGTGATGTTGAATTAACAGAGAATGAAAATGAAAAATTAATTCGTATTTCGAGTAAGGGCCTATTTTTGTATAAGCAAGGTTATTTAAAGCCATACTGTTCAGTGGCATTTGATTTTAATTCTTTGCATAACGGCTATTTCGATGCAAAATCGAAGTCTTATTTTGCTGGAAATGACATAGGTGTTTTGTACCAGATAGCACCGAATCAAATTGATAGTTTTTCTATTCCATCTAGCATTGGTTTAATTATAAACCATATCCAAAAAATCCCGAATGGAAGTTTGCTTTTATCCGGTACCCACGAAAAGTTATTCTTGTATTACGATCATAGATTACATGATATTACTTCTCAATTAAAAACATCGGCAAAGACATTTAGTGCGTTTGTTCATCAAAACAAACTCTGGTTGGTCGTTCATGGTGTTGAATTACAAGAATATGAGATACAAGGAAATGACCTGCATTATATCAGAAGCATCACAAAGCAAGACGGATTGGAAGATGCTAATATTGCTGCCATTAGTTTTGATAATGACCAAAACCTTTGGTTGAATACTTTTTCTGGCATTTATTTCTTGAAGCATACAAATGGGAATAGTGTTTATTGCAAAAGAATTTATTTGCAACAAGGTTCAACAAATGCTCCAATGATTAATAGCATTATTCATTCCGCAGAAGAAGTTGTTGCTTCAGGAATTGGTAGTGTGATGATATTAGATGCGAAGAACCTATTAAAAGAAATTCCTTCTTACAAGGCTTATTTTTCTACAATAAAATTGAACAATATTGATCTTAGTCAATTAGTGAAAGATAAGAAAGTGAATTTGGTAGAAGGGGTATACAAAATTCCCATTCAATACAATTCAATTTTATTTCAATGTAATACAGTTTATTTTGGTTTTGATGATGCTATTCAATTTCAATACAGACTTAATGACGAACCTTGGAGAAATTTAGTCAATACGAGTGCTATTCAATATAATGATATGAGCAATGGCCTATATACATTGCATGTAAAAGCTGTAAATAAATTAAATGCTTCTTCATTTACTGAAACAAAGTTTGTTTTTCTGATTAAGCCGCCTTATTGGAAAACATGGTGGTTCCGTGGAATTTTAATGCTTTTAGCTGTGGCGAGTATTTATGGTTTTATCAAGCGCAGAGATGCGATTAAAGAAAAAGAAAATAAGATTAGATTGCAAATGAGTGAGTTGAAATTGACTGCCTTGCAAAGTCAAATGAATCCTCATTTTATTTTTAATTCAATGAACAGCATTCAGAATTATATCATGCAACAAAAGCCAATTGATGCAGCAAGATATTTAAGTAAATTTAGCAAGCTCATGAGACGTATATTAGATCAATCTTTTAATAATTTGTGTCCATTGCAAGAAATTCTAGAGACCATAGAAATGTATATAGAATTAGAGGCTTTTAGATTTAATAATGAATTTGAATGGAAGGTACTTGCAGATAAATCCATTCAGCAAGAAAGTATAAAGTTGCCTCCCATGATTATTCAACCTTTTGTAGAAAATGCAATCATTCATGGATTAATGCCTAAGCAAGGTCCTAAAAATTTAATTCTTCAATTATACATGGAAAAGGAGTCTTTAATTTGTGTTATTGAAGATAATGGGGTAGGGAGAAATATGAATCAAAGCGAGGAGAAATCACATATTAGTCGAGGTCAAAAACTTACTACAGATATGCTGTCGACAATGAAAGATTTATTAAATAAGCAAGTAACAATTAGCTATACAGATAAGAAAGACGAGGCCCAAAATTCTCTAGGAACTATTGTTAAAATAATTATTCCACAATAAACCAACATCATATGACTTGTATAATTACCGATGACGAACAAAACAGTAGAGAAACTTTAAGGCATCTATTAAATGTTATTTGTCCTGATTTGTTGATTTTAGCTGAAGCAAAAAATACTAACGAAGCAAAGAGGTTTATGGAAAGGCTAAAACCTGATATTTTATTCTTAGATATCAACATGCCAAATCAAACTGGAATTGAATTTGTTGAAGAAAATTTTCCTTTATCTTGTCAAGTTATTTTTACTACTGCATTTAACGAGCATGCAGTAAAAGCATTTCGATTAAATGCAATTGATTTTTTGCTTAAACCTATCGATCCAGATGAATTAGAAGCGGCAGTAAATAAATGTAAGAATCAAGCTTCAATCATTAACAAGCAGCAACTAGGAAGTGTAAAGGCCATGTTGCAAAATACCGAAGATAAAAATTTGCAGCGATTGGCTATCAGTACTTCTGAAGGAATTCATTTTATAAACATCCATGAAATAATTTGGCTCGAAAGCATGGGGTCTTATACAAAATTTGGTTTGCAACATCAAACTCAATTGATAGCCTCCAAGGGAATAGGGGAATATGAAGAATTATTATCTACACATTCTTTTTTGCGTGTTCATCAGAGCAGCTTGATCAATATTCATCATATCAAAAGATATATCAAAGGGGATGGGGGACAACTCATCATGAGTGATGATCATGAAATTGAAGTGAGCCGAAGAAAAAAGGAGGAGTTGATGGAGGTTTTGAAGAGGTTGAGTATAAATTGATTTCTGCCTCTTTTTGATATTTGTTTTTGTAAAACACATTACAGTAAAGTCTAACTTGAGGGCGTAGGATTTTGTGCTAATTGATAAGATTAATATACTTATACAGCTATGATGATCAATAAATGAAAAAAGCCCCTTTAAAAGGAGCTTTTTTTGTACCACGTACGAGAGTCGAACTCGTCATTCCTCCGTGAAAGGGAGGCGTCTTAACCGATTGACCAACGCGGCAATTTTTTTATTGGAGTGCAAATGTAGACCGTTTTTTAAAATTTACAAAAAATTATGAATGAAATATCAGACTTAAACAGAAATTACCCTTTTGTTGCTTTAATTTCGCACTTTCTTTACATAAAAATACAATAAAAAATGAGTACTATTAAAGTTGCCATTAATGGCTTTGGTAGAATTGGACGGTTGGTTTATCGTCAGATTTATAATATGCAAGGTATAGATGTAGTTGCTATCAACGATCTTACTAGTCCAGCTACATTAGCACATTTGTTAAAATATGATTCAGCTCAAGGTAGATTCAATCATAATGTAACCAGCACCGATAATGCCATATTGGTTGAAGGCAATGAAATCAAGGTTTATGCTCAAAAGGACCCCGCACAAATTCCTTGGGGTGCACATGAAGTTGATGTTGTATTGGAATGTACTGGTTTCTTTACCGATAAGGATAAAGCAATGGCGCATATTACTGCAGG
>CAZSUF010000068.1:2513-15519 GCA_964609875.1 uncultured Bifidobacterium sp. | reverse complement strand
TGAGTACACCGCGACAATCAAATACAAATCCGCCACCATTGCCGGAATCGTCCACAGGGATGCCACCTTTTTTATAAGAAAAACTTTGTACTAGAATGTTTAATTTATTGTCACCTTGTTCTTGGCGAGCTCCATATTGATTCATGAAAGATGTTTGAGTAAGTGAATGCAAAATTTGTTGCAGTGTAGGATAGTCGGCCAAGCTAAACATTGAATTCCATTCTTTGATATTGTTCAAGCCTTGGGGTATACTACTTAAGAAATGTGGTTTTTTTTCAATCAAGCCTCTAAGTCCATAAGCACCTAAAACTTGCAAGAGTCTGATGAGTACTAGCTGACTATAATCATGTTTGGCTTTTTCTACATCAAGCTGAATATATTGATTTACTTCCTGCACATACAAGTTGAAAAGTGCTTCCTTCCAAGCAGAGGGAAGCGCTGCTTTTGCTTGCCATAATAAAGAAGCTACATCGTAGAGTATAGGCCCTTTCATGCCACCTTGATAATCGATGAAATAAGGTTTGTCTTGATGAATCATGATATTGCGCCCTTGAAAATCCCTAAACATAAAATACTTGGGCTCAATCGCATCAATAGCCAGACTTAATTTTTCAAACTCATGTTGCAAGGCTGGTTTATTATAAGTGACTGCATGCAAATCCAAAAAATAATATTTAAAATAATTCAGGTCGGCCAAAATCATTTGTCTATCGAAATGCTTGGCAGAAAAGCAATGCGAATAATCTAAGTCTTTGCCTGCTTCAAGTTGCATTTTTACCAACGCTTTCAAAGAGTCGGCATAGTATTTTTTTACTTGATCTGTATAGCCATCTTGAATCACTTTTTGCAATAAGGTTTCATGTCCTAAATCTTCAAGAATGTATTCAGATTTATCTTCGTTCACAGCAATTATTGCAGGCACAGGTATTTGATGTGCATGAAAATAATTGCTAAACCACAGAAAACTTTCATTTTCGGCAATGTGGTTGTTGTGACAATGTATGTAAGAAGCGCTTTGTGTTAGAATTCTGGTATAGGTACGATCCGAACCCGCCTTGGCCAAGGGGCTGATAGATATGATTTCTTTCTCGCCAAAATATTGTTGCAAAAAATCTGACATGGCGCAAATATAAAGCCTCTAAGTGCTTAATTGGTTGTAGTCATTGATTTTTATTGGTTTTTGGGCGGCACACACGCTTTTCGCTCCAAGTCCTCTCCCGAATCGGCGCATGTATTTCTTTAAAAATCATCAGGGTAAAGCCTCTCGGGATGCGGGCTTTTTGCTGCAATCGTTGCCGCAATTCAATTATCTTCTCTTCTTCTATTGAAGATTCAAGTAAAAGTTTACTAAGCCGTTGTTGGTGCTATTCTTTCGCCAATGCGGATGCTCATAACCAACCATGGCGAAGAAAATATCAGGTTCAGCCTGGTACTAAATCTGCTCTGATACAAAATCAATGTCGGGCATGGGGTTTATATCAGAATCTCAGTTTTTTCGGATGCTGCCTATTGTCGAAAAGTCTAATTATCTCTACTTTGTTGTCTATTTCATGATAATAAAGAGAATTATGTTTTGTTACCACACATTTATGCACCCGTTTCTTCTTATTTATCATTGGGTAGCATGCAGGATTACGAGAAATTTGATCAGTAAATCGTTCTATCAAATCAATAAAGTCGTTTGCAATTCTTGGGTTCCACTTAAAAATTAAATAGTTTGTCACATTCATTAAATCATCCTCAGCAATTCTAGACCAGATAATTTCTTTAGGCATTTGCAATTCTCGATCTAATATTTTTAATAACGTCCTCGTGCTTTATGCCGCCATTCGTTTTCAGATCCTCCATGGCAGTTAAAATTCCGTCTTTTTCATGTTCACTCAGTAGGTCCCAGTCTTCATTACTATATTGACCATGAATCATATTCGTTACAACTCCACTCAATTCAGCAAGTTGTTTTTTCTCGAGTTTGTCAATATTGCGGATAAGCTCTAATTTCAATTCTGCTGAGTTCATGATGCAATTTTTTTCAAAATTAAGTCGTCTTTTTCATTTGCGCAAACCTTATTATTTGCAACACAAATCTATGCCATTGTGGGTGTTCTTTCCAACAACATATAGTCTCATAATTTTTATTTATAAATGAATTGGTGCTTCGCTGTTTTTGGAGTTCTTCACCAACAACCAATTAAACAATTTACTCTCCACCCATATTTCTAAACAAATCCAAATAATTCGACATATCGTTTTTGCCATCTAACTTCATTTGTTCTGGCGTAATATAGGTTCTATCCATCACCCGAATTTGTTGTAGCCAATTGGCGATTAATTCTTTCGCTGGTTTTTTATCGGCTTCTAATCCTGTTCTCAATATGGAGTATTTAGGGATTAGCACTTTTTCATTCTTATCGAAAAAGCCCATGTAAGCATATTTAAATTCTTCATCTTTGACTTGTTTGTATTTAAATATATACACCAAGCCTTGATTCTTTTTTGATTGAGCAATTACCTTATCATCTTGTTGGCCATTAATTTTAAAAGGAATTTTATTTTCCTGTTGGTTAAAGTAAAAGTCATGAATGATTTTGTATTTATAGCTAGGCAAGGCTGCATATTCTTGAATAATAGATTTGTCAAATAACAATGAATCGTGCATATTATCCATCGCAGAGGCAAAACGCAAATCTTTGTTTGAGGTACTATCTATCTTATCAAAAAATTGCTTCACGTTTGGTCTTTTTTTATAAGGCTTCAGCAAGATCTGATAATGATTAATTAAGTAATATTCAGGGAAGTTTAAGAGACTATTGTAATCAAACTCCTCAAGGGAAGTGCTGTTTATTGAACCCGAAAAAATATTAGAGACAGCTGAAGCTTCCGTGTCCTCATCAGCTTCTTTATCTTGCTCTTCTTCTAAAGTAGATTTAGATGATGTTTTTCTTCTCACTTCTTCTTTGCCTTTAATCGTAAAGTAGTTTACTTTCTGTTCATACATCGATGAGTCTATTAATTTTCGCGACATCAAATTACTGAGTAAATACACAACATCCATTTTGTATTCATCATAATCTATCAACTGCATCAATTCTGGGAATAATTGTTTTGCCAAGGTCAAGGTGTCATAATAATGATTCAAAGGATTGTCATCTTCTTCAAATTCGAGTGGTGGCGCTTCAGTTAATAAGGTTTTAAAAAGTTTAGTTGCCTTATAGCTATTCATATAAGCCAATGTATTTAATACCACAATTTGTCTTTGTGCATTTGCTTCATTTTTTCTAAATATTGTTTCTAGGAATTTTAAATTGGCATCACTCGTATCTGAATCTAATTTGTATAAGATGGTATGATATAAATCGTCTTTCTTTTTTAATACTTCTGATGTGTCTAACATGCTTCTCAATTTACCTTCTTCTCCAGGCAGCACATTATAATAATTGGTATTTTTAGTTAGAAATTCTTTGGTGGCTGAGTCTTTAGATAAAATATGACTAAAGAAAGTATCTATTTTGGAGAGTAAAATTCTGTTGGGTTTAGATGAAGTAAACGAAACAGTATTGATAGCCGAATCTAGTAAATTGAAATTTTTACTTAGAGTATCTCTAAATGTCAGTAACTGAAATATTTTATCTCCTGACAAAATAGTTTTTACGATAGATTCATTTACAGTATTGGTATCCTTCACATTCATGAGCATAACATAGGCATTCCCTTCTTTCCAGTTTTTTTTCTTTACAATATATTTTTCGTCAAACTCAGGAAATGATTCACGATAGTATGATTTCCAAAAAGAATCAATGGTAGGGTAAGATTCATAGGCATTGAGTTCTTGAATTCCAATGGTGTACTGATAGCCCAAGTCATTATCCTGAAAGACTGTACTGAAAACATCTTTTCGCTTTGCAAAATCATATTCTCCACCTCCCTTTAGGTATTGTGAAAATAATTCTTTCGAGAATTTGCCTCCCATGGGTTTTAAGGGCGTACGAAATGAAAATTTTTCACTAGTATCTTTATACGTGTATAAGTTTTGTCTTACATCATCCTTTAATTTGAATGACTGAAAAAAAGCTAGAGCCTTTTCTTTCTTTGCGGTGCCTGCTACCAAAAAGTATACATTCGACGCCCGAGAAATGAAGGCGACAAATACTTTCTTATTTTTTGTAGAAGTAAATTCGGCCATCACTGCGGGTAATCCAGCCAGCTTAGTTTGTGTTTGATTTAAGCTTTTAAGATCAAAAGCTTTAGCAAAAAAATGAACATACATATTTAAATGAAATGTATCTTCTTCGTGCTCAAATTGTCGAACAGTATAATTGCGCAAGAATTGGTAATAGTCTCCTTCTTGATCAACACCTTGCAATAGTAAATTTGGACTATTAAACTCCATTTTTTCATAAGCGCATTCTTTAATGGAGAGTGGCATAGATAATTCAACATCAGCTAAAAAATCTATACGACCCGTATTGTTTGCTTGATAATTGATGTGTAGTAAATTAAAAAAACTATCTACTTGATGTTGTTTAAAATAGGCTTCCTTGCCTACCACTTTGCAAAACAATAATTCTGCTGGAGTAATAATAATTCGTTGTTTGATAATTTTGCCAGACTTGGTTTTGCTTTCGATCTCAAAACCGGGGTAAGTTTCAAATACTATTTTCTTTTTCTGCAAAATACTTCCTTGGGTGTTTTCAAAAATTAAGCTATCAATTTTACTTTCGATTTCCTTGCTGGTTAAATTCGATAAATATTGAAATGTATTAATTCTGCCTATATAATAATAGACTCCATTGGTCATATCGGCACTTAAATATTCTACATTGCCATTTGGGGCTGAGGCGGCAGTATAGGCAGGTGTATAGAAGGTGAGGGAGGAATCTCTGCTCACACGTTTTTTAAATTGAACTGGCACAAACATTGTATCAAGTTTGTTGATTTGTTCAGAAGGATCTAGATTGGTTTTATATTCAACTGGTGTGACTTTGTACCCAGCGTTAATAAATTTTAATAGTAGGCCTTTGTCGCCACCTAAGTGGGCTGCACCTACTGCAGAGAAAACTGATTTTCCTTGCTTCATTAGGTTGCTCATTGTCTTATACATCGTATCATTTCTGATATACAGTAAACCATTTAAGTAGTCTTCATTTGGAGCAGATGCTTTTTGAATACTATCTAATTTATTTAAATCATGTTCGCGATAAGCATCTTCTAATTCAGTTTGCATATTGCCCTGAAATACATTTTTTTTATTGCTTTGTTTTTGCGGATTTGCAGCGTCTAACGATGCTTTCATCACGGTTTCAAGAGACCATGCAATATTCTCTAAACTGATAATGGGGATGCCAAATTTTTTACCTGTTTTAAAAATATATAAATCAAGGTAAGTATCTTCCTCGAAGTTTCCTTTAAAACCTCCATAAGAACGAAAGAGTAATTCATTAGCTGATTGGGGTTCGTAACTGAGTTGTCTTTTTAATACTGAATTATTTAGAGGTTTTTGGCCATAAGAATATTCATAAAAACTACTTCCATAAATATTATTATTTTTTAAACCCATAGAAGAAAGAGTGAGTAATTCTTTTAAATCGCCCGACTTCTCAATTTCTTCGGTCCAGTTTTCGGGATTGCTTTCTAAAGCCACAAAGTCCACAGATTTGACTGCATCGTAAAATTCTTCAGGTAGTCTAAAGGCTACTTTTTTGCTCACATGCATGGTGCCATATAAGTAAGAAGGTTTGCCGCCTTCTTTGGGTGTGATTTTCCAAAAGATACTTTTTTCAAAGACTTTTGGTTTTTGCGCGCTTAATGTAAAAAAAGAAAAAGTGATGACGAAGGCAAGTAGTAGGCTTCTGTAGTTATTCATAGAAGGCTAAAGTAGGAAAAAAATGGCATCTTTTAAATGTCAGCCGTACGTAATCGAAAAAACATTTACTTTTTGATGTACTATGAATGAAAATTCCTTCTATTCTATCGTTATCTGCCTTTGATACGTTGACTTTCTTCAGTAGAACCCGCTTTTCTTTCACGTTGTTTGGCAATTTGGTTACTTCCGAAACGATAGCTTACATTTAAATTTAACTGACGGCTTTCAGCATTTCCATTTCCTTCGATATATAGTCCAGAGAAGTTGCTGGTAGCATACCAACGAGAAGTTAAGAATACGTCAGACAAACTAATTTTAGCGCTCAGCCTTTTTTGCATGAATTGTTTTTGAATACCAAGGTCTAAACTCCCCATTTTATTTGTTCTGAATGTGCCACCCCAATAAGAAGGGCCAGCAAACCAGCCAGAAATATTGAGCGTATATTCTTTTGGCAAGGAGATGGTATTATCCATATACAAAGTATAGGTAAGGTATTTATTCTGTAATTTTCTTCCTTCAAAGTTGGCATTAAGCACTATGTAATTGGCATTGACATTGGCAAAAATCATCCACCAGGATTTAGCAGGTATTGGAAAAGAAATATTCATTCCCGCCATATCTTGTGAAGCAAAGTTCTTTTGTGTTACATAGGTTCTAGAAAATTCTGTAGTATCGGTTGTTTGCATAAACATATCTTTAGTTCTGCTATAGTTTAATGTCGTGGTAACATATTGCATATACGTATGAGACAAGTCGAATGATTGGGTGTATTGTGGTCTGAGAAATGCATTGCCTTTTTCGTAAGTTAATTCGTCTAATTTATTTTCAAATGGATTAAGATCTTGATAGCTTGGTCTATCAATTCGGCGACTGTAGGTTAAGCCAAATGTATTTTTAGCATCTAATGTATAGGTCATGCCTGCACTTGGGAATAAGTTGATATAATTTCTTTTGACTGTATCATCTGATTGAGGGAAGGCGCTACTTAGCATGCCTTTTGAAGCGGTATGTTCTAGTCTTAACCCAACTTGGGTGCTGATTTTTGTATTCAGGTTGCGATTGTAATTTACATAAGCTGCATTGACATTTTCTGTATACACAAAATGATTCGATTGAAATAAATTGAGGGTGTCAATTTGATTGACTACATTATAAAATTTAAAATCATTATCTGTTTTTACATAACCCAATTTAGCCCCAAATCCGATTTTGCCTTTAAGGAAGTTTTGCTCGTAATCGGCTTTGGCAGCATAGATGTTTATATGCGTAGGTGTGAGGTTTCTGAAGATAGCTTGATTTTGAATGATGGTTTCATCGATGTTCCAATAAGTATTAGGTTGATAGCTTTTTCCTGTACTTTGAAAGTTGCCATAATCTAAATCAATATTTAATGTATGAGCACTAGTGTCTTCGTATTTGTAATTTAAATTTAGATTTTTGTTTTGATGTTTGCCAGGGATATTATTGGTCGCAATCAGCACTTGATTTGCATCTTGATCTGCTGGTCCTATATAGGTTTTGCTTTTGCTACTAAAATTCATATCGGTAAAGTTGCCACTTGCCATGATACCAAGAATACTTCTTGAATTTAGGTAATAATCGATACCCGCTTTGGCATAATGTGTTTGTTGCTTGTGGGTGTTTTCGGCTTTAAAATCATAATTGATGCCATTTTGTGTTCGGTTTAGATTTTGGTCATTAAAGTTTTTACCGCCATTGTAACTATAATTGCCAAACACATTTACTTTTTTATTTCTATGATTTAAGGATAATCCTCCATTGTATTTAAAGTAAACGCCTTGTGCAATTCCTGCGTTGACATTTCCATTGGTGCCGAATTTTTTGTTCTTTTTTAAGCGAATATTAATAATGCCTGCATTGCCTTCTGCTTCATATTTAGCGGAAGGATTTGTAATTAATTCTATGGATTCGATGTCGGAAGATTGCATACTTCTTAATACACTTGCCAAGTCTTTGTTTCCTAAATAGGAAGGCTTACCATCGATATAAATTTTTACATTGTTTTTTCCACGCATTTCAATATTATCGTCTTTGTCGACACGTACGCCTGGACTTTTTTTCAGTAGGTCTAAGGCATTACTTCCAGTTGCATTGATACTTGATTCTACATTGAATACTGTTTTGTCTGCTTTGACTTCAATCATAGGCTTTTTAGCAGTGATTTTTACTTCTTTGATTTTCTTTTCAGAAGGAATAAGTTCGATAGTGAAAGTAAGACTTTCGTTCGTTGAATTCAGTAGCAATGGAGACGAATAATATTTTTGATAACCCAGATTGCTTGTAAATAAAATATAGGAGCCTGCTTGATCGATGGCAAAAGAGAAGTTTCCTTTATCGTCTGTTACATCTCCTTTGACGAGACTAGAATCTTTTTGATTGAGCAGCATGATAGAAGAGAAGGGGAGAGCTTCTTTCTTTTCGTTGAGTACTTTACCCGTGATAGAAAATTCTTCTTTTGCAAAAGATGAAAGGGATAATACCATGAATACATAAAGTATATAATAGCGCATGTGTAAGGTTTGAAATTCAAAGAAAGTCAAACTTACTTAGAAGAATTTGGCTACTTGTATGAGTGGCTTAAAAAATTGGTTTAGTGGTTTTGTTCTAGAATAACTTAAACCTGTTTGGAAACGAAAGTTGTATTGCAGCAGCGATAGTAGCGGAAATCCCACGTCTCGTTCCTCAAAACGAGACGTGGATTGGAGCGGATAGCGCGTGTGCTGCCCAAAAGAAAAAAACTACAGTAATTTTTGAATAGCGTCAGATTCATTTTTGTCGATATCCATAATGGCGTAATGATGAATATTGGCGATAGCGAGTTCGTCTAACAAATCAACCAAATCGCTATACTGACTTGAGGCATCGGGTTTGATTAAAATAAAAGGGGTATCATGATTGGTACTTCCTTTTTGATGATTGGCGAAGGCCATATTTACTGAGGCGGTATGTTGCAGTAAGGCCTCTCGAATTCCATTGTTTTGAAAATTTGTAGAGCGTAATTTGTCGAAAGCATTATTCATGGCATCGTAACTCGTTAAATAAAAAATATGATGTTCTTTACTGAGAAAAATAGTCATGGCTGTGTGATGGGGTATTTCAGTAGGCGTGCCTCCTTCGCGCGGCATGAAAATGTCCATGGTGTTTGGTTTATTTAAATTGGCTGTAAATACAAAGAAGGTAATGAGTAAAAATCCTAAATCTACCATAGGGGTTAAATCGATTCGTGGGGTAGATTTTCTGCTGTTAGATGAAATAATTTCGGCCATGATGTTTGTGTTTAAATAGAAACGCAATGCTTGAGATTCATGTATATCTTTAGTTTGATTCTCGATGAATGTCTGAAATTAACATGAGATTGCTTTGCTGTTTGTTGATGCTTCTGGCTATCAAGATATTCGTGCATCTTCTCACTTGTAGAATAATGTGAATGCTTAATTTTTAAAAATACCCACAAGAAGGTAGTTAAATATTCAAAAACTCTATTAGATTTGCTTAAAATTTATATTTTATGAAAAAAATCTTGATTCTTGCTATCGTAGCTGGTGCCTTTGGAATGGTATCATGCAAAAAAGATCGTACATGTTCTTGCACAGGTACTTATCCAATTGAAATTCCAATGAATAAGACAACAAAGAAAGATGCCACAACTGCTTGTGATCTTGCTCAAACAAATTACAACAAAGTAGGTGGTTCTACGACTTGCAAATTGAAATAATTAGTTTGTCTTGTATTATAAAAGCCGTTTAGAAATAAACGGCTTTTATATTTTATCTACCCCAATTTTCTCTATCTAAAGACCGATATTGAATCGCTTCGGCAATATGTTCGGTTTTAATTTCTTCAGACCCTTCCAAATCGGCGATAGTTCTTGATACTTTTAAAATTCTATCGTAGGCTCGTGCAGACAGATTAAGCCTTTCCATGGCCTTCTTTAATAAATTAGTACTCGCTGAATTAAGTACACATATTTCTTGCAATAGTTTGTTGCCAATTTGAGCATTACTATAAATACCTTCATGGGGCTGATATCTCAAGGCTTGAATTTCTCTGGCTTTGATCACTCTTTCTCGAATGGAATTACTTCCTTCTTGAGGTCGGGAATTGGTGGATGTAAGTTCTTGAAAAGATACGGGAGTCACTTCTACATGCAAATCTATTCTGTCTAAAAGAGGACCAGAAATTTTATTTAAATATTTCTGTACTGTCCCTGGTGGGCAACTACATTCTTTTTCGGGGTGATTGAAATAGCCACAAGGACAAGGATTCATAGAAGCAATCAACATAAAGCTTGATGGAAAATCAATAGACATTCTTGCTCTTGAAATGGTTACTCTTCTTTCTTCCATAGGTTGGCGCATGACCTCTAAAACGGTGCGTTTAAATTCAGGAAGTTCATCGAGAAATAAAACGCCATTATGTGCTAAAGAAATTTCTCCGGGTTGCGGATTACCTCCCCCGCCCACTAAGGCTACATCACTCACGGTATGATGAGGAGAACGAAAGGGGCGCCTAGAAACCAAGGTGGCATTTTCAGGTAATTTGCCAGCAACAGAATGAATTTTTGTCGTTTCTAAGGCTTCTTGTAAAGTAAGTGGCGGTAAAATAGAAGGGAGTCTTTTAGCTAGCATGGTTTTTCCGGCACCTGGAGGCCCAATAAGGATAACATTATGTCCACCCGCAGCTGCAATTTCTAAAGCACGTTTAATATTTTCTTGGCCTTTGACTTCATTAAAGTCGATATCCATTTTTTCTTGTGCATAAAAAAATTCGTCTCTAGTATTAATTTCAATGGGTTGGATTTCTTTTTGTCCATTTAAAAATTCAATAATTTCACTGATATGAGAAATGCCATATACTTTGAGTTGATTGACCATGCCTGCTTCTTTGGCATTTTGGAGAGGCACAAAAAGCCCTTCAAAACCTTCCTTTCTTGCTTGAATGGCAATGGGTAGAGCGCCTTTAATGGGGAGTACGCTTCCATCTAATGAAAGTTCGCCCATAATTACATATTTGCTAAGTTTATCTGCATTCACTTGATCAGTTGCCGCTAAAATGCCAATGGCTATGGGTAAGTCGAAGGCGCTGCCTGATTTTCGAATATCTGCAGGGGATAAATTGACAACTACTTTTATTCTGGGAAAGCGATAATGGTTATTCTTAATGGCACTTTCAACTCGATGTTGACTTTCCTTGACTGCATTGTCGGGCAAACCGACCACATAAAATTTTAACCCTTCCAGCACATCTACTTCTGTAGTGATTGTGATTGCTTCTACGCCATACACCGCACTGGCAAATAATTTTACCATCATACTCCTCATTCAATTAGAAGGTAAAGATAAAAGATTACAGTACACAAACACATTTCGGCAATATTTTATTTACATAGTTTTGAATGCACATAAAAGGAAGGCTCAAAATATCTTGATTAGTTTTATGGTTATGCCATCATCAAAAAGATTAAATAGTAAATCCTTTTGAATTTGTTTGGCATTGAATCGTCGTTTAATTTTAGACGATGAAGAAAAGGGTCGCCGTTTTTTGTGTTATGATTTGCTGGGTTCTTTTGTTTTTTTATTTGATACCAACTGATGTGGTGGCTTCATGGACAGTCTCCCTAGCACTTTTAGGAAGTGTAGTTATGTTAGGCTTGACTATGTATTTCTTTTTTAGTTTTGATCGAATGGGCGCGGTGGATATTTTTTGGTTTAAAATTCTGATGATTTTAGTGTCGTTTTTTGGGTTTGCTGTCTTGTTTATTTATAGTGCATTTTATAAAGAAAGAATAGAATTTGAAAGGCATGGAGTGCTTTGTAAAGGTTTGATTGTTTTTCAAGAGCAACAGCAGCAATTTGAACATGACCAACAGTATCCTATTCAAATTCGATATCAAATTGATGAAAAGCAATCGAATACAATTTCTATGCAATTAAGATGGAGGAACTTTAACGAAACAAATTTTAATTGGTATGTACCAGTAATTTATTCTTCTAGATTTCCTTATTGGGCTAAAGTAATTTCACATAGGAATGAGTATACTCGTTACGCCCATTATTTCGATACGTTGGATAAAGAAATATTAACCGACATTCCATTCATGGATACAAGTGATGTTTCCTTCTTACATAATTTGAAAGTGTTTATAAGCATGGGACGTTCGGCACCTGATTTGAAAGAGCAATTACTTAAGAATCAGTATAGTGAAAATCAAATTGATTCTATTTTTAAACTTATGCCATTAGAGATTATTCTTGAAGACAGCAATGATTACAATCCTATTTTATCTGTATTAGCTACTTTGGTGGGTGTAGTGGGTCTTTTAATGAAATTGTTTGGGAGGAAGTAATAATAGATAGAATTTTATCCTCGATCAAACATCAATCGCATGCCTTTGTTTTCAGAAACTTGTATCCCTTGATCAAACATCATTTCTCCGTTTACAAATGTCTTTTCTATCGAGGATGAAAATGTTTTACCTTCTAAAGGACTCCATCCACATTGGTATAAAATATTTTGTTTAGTGACAGTGGTTTGTTTAGCCAGATCAACTAAAACAAAATCGGCGTAATACCCTTCACGAATATACCCTCGTTTCGAAACCTGAAAACATTGTGCAGGAGCATGACAAGCTTTTTCAACTATTTTTTCTAAGGAGATTTTACCTTCATGATAAGCTTCGAGCAACATCAGTAAACTATGCTGTACTAATGGTAAACCTGCAGGAGCTTCTGAATAGGGTTTTTGTTTTTCTTCCCAAGTATGCGGCGCATGATCTGTAGCTATAATATCTAATCGATCATCTAATAATGCTTTCCATAAGGCTTCTTTATTTTCTTTTGCCTTGATGGCCGGATTGCATTTAATTAAATTACCTAATTGTTCATAATCATCAGCCGTAAAATGAAGGTGGTGTACACAGACTTCGGCAGTAATTCTTTTTTCGGTTAGTGGGAATAAATTAGTGAAAAGTTGTAATTCTTTTTCGGTACTTATATGCAAAATATGAAGTCGGGTATTATGTTTTTTAGCTAATTGAATAGCTCCAAGTGAAGATTCATAACAAGCTTCTACGTCTCGGATAATTGGGTGCATGCGGGCATGATCGATAAGCACGCCTTCTTGCTG
>CAZSUF010000068.1:1905-2503 GCA_964609875.1 uncultured Bifidobacterium sp. | reverse complement strand
GATAATGCTTTCTTTTTCGCAATGGGTGGCGATGAGCACTTCGCTTTCAGAAAAAATCTTTTCTAAGGTTACAATATTATCCACGAGCATATTCCCTGTGCTAGAACCCATAAATATTTTTAAGCCACAGATTTCATGTTTGTGTTGATTTATTTTAAGGGCATCCATACAATTGTCGTTAGATACTCCCAAAAAAAATGAATAATTTGCTAAAGATGTATGCTTCGCAATATTCATTTTTTCTTCTAATTTTTCTATGTTTAAAGTAGGTGGAATCACATTCGGCATTTCCATAAAACTGGTAACGCCTCCAGCTACCGCAGCCCTAGCTTCAGATTGGATACATGCTTTATGCGTGAGACCTGGTTCGCGAAAATGCACTTGATCATCGATTAAACCGGGCATAAGAAATAGACCTTCACCATTTATTTCGATATAATCACCAGCCGAATCAAGCTTGGGCGATATCTTTTCAAATAATCCGTCATGAATTTGAATATCAGAAGTAATAATATTTCCTTCATTAACAATTTGGGTGTTTCGAATGATATATTTTTTCATGTTTATCTATTCTTGCGAAGATAAAAGATTTATCTTT
>CAZSUF010000068.1:0-1895 GCA_964609875.1 uncultured Bifidobacterium sp. | reverse complement strand
AAAATAGGGATGGATAGAAATCCACCCCTATTTTGGTTTTTAAGAAATAAATAAAGTTTTTTTTATGAAGAAATTCTTACTCTTGGCTATTTTCATTTGTACGATCATGAATTTATTTGGGCAATCTGCCTTTGTAAGAAGAGGCTCCGATGATGCCTATTTACTTGACAGATTGGATATCTTGAGTGGAAGAGTTTCGGATACTTTATTTACAGCAACAAGTCCTTATACCATAAAGGACAAAGTAAACTTCCTTGAGAATTATTTAGTTGAACATCGTAAAGATTTATCTAAAAGTGATTTAGTTGATATTAAACGAATGATTTCTAAAAATGGCGAGTGGGCATCCAACGGGGATGCAGCAGAAGAATCTCAATTTTCTCTTTTCTTTACAATGTATCAGACAAAATCTGATTTTGTTCATTTAAATAAAAAAAATTATTCATTGATTTTAAATCCAGTTATTTATTATCAGCAGCGTTTTGAAAGTGGTAATTCGAAGCAAAATCTGTTTGTGAATTCAAGAGGTTTAGAACTAAGAGGTTCAATTAATAAAAGACTTGGGTTTTATACAATTTTTACCGACAATCAAGAACGAGGGCCACTACATCATCAAAATTATGTAAAAAATCATTCAGCAGTTCCAGGGGCTACTTATTACAAAGATTTTAAAATCGAAAAACCTGGCTATGCGCAAGATTATCTTTATGCTGCTGGGTATATAGATGCAGATGTCATTAAGAATACAGTGAATGTGTCGTTTGGCCATGATCGATTTCAAATCGGGGATGGTTATAGAAGTTTGTTTTTAAGCGATTTTGGAGCCAATTATTTATTTGCCAAAATCAATACAAGATTAGGGCGTTTTAATTACCAAAATTTATTCATGGAGCTTACGCCTCAATACCTAAGAGGTGGAGATAGACTCTTGCCTAAAAAGTATGCAGCCATGCATCATTTGAGCATTAATTTAGCCAAGTGGCTTAATGTCGGCATCTTTGAAAGTGTCGTATTCAGCCGCAAAGATCATTTTGAATTTCAATATATGAATCCCATTATACTTTATAGAAGTATAGAACAAACTACAGGTAGCCCTGATAATGCCTTATTTGGTTTGAATGGCAAAATTAACACAGGTATTGGGGCAGTATTGTACGGACAAATTTTATTAGACGAATTTAAGTTCTCAGAACTTAAAGCACGAAATGGTTGGTGGGGTAATAAATATGGTATTCAAATGGGTGTGAAAGCCACTGATATTTTTCATATCAAAAACCTGTTCCTTCAAGCTGAGCTAAATATGGTTAGGCCATTTACCTATACTTTCCGTGATTCTATTGGAAATTATACACATTACAATCAAAATTTGGCGCATCCTTACGGTTCTAATTTCATGGAAATTAATTTAATAGCAAGGTATAAACCAATGAAAAATTTATTCTTGACACTGAATGCGACATATAACAAACAAGGTCGTGATACCACTGGTGGTGCAAAAACATTCGGCGGAAATCCTTTTGGATTATACACAAGACGAAATGCCAATTATGGCGTAAGCTTATATAATGGCTACCCTACAGAAGTGTTCTTTACTAACCTCAATGCTTCTTACGAACTGAAGGATAATTTCTTTATTGATTTCGGTGTTGGCTATCGATCAGAAAAAGCCACCCATATTTCAAATCCTACTTTCAGCAGTACGCAAGCCTATTTAGGCTTTAGATTAAATGCAGTAAGAAGACAATATGATTATTAATTTTTTATTGTAGTCAAATTTTGTGTGAACTTTTTTTGGGGCGGCACACAGGCTTTTCGTTCCAAGTCCTCTTCCGATTCGGCTATGAAATTTTCGGCATAAATTAATTCGGGTGAAGCCTCTCGGAATGCGGGCTTTT
>CAZSUF010000067.1:12222-15533 GCA_964609875.1 uncultured Bifidobacterium sp. | reverse complement strand
TACAATTCAAGATGTTTATTTGGATAAAAGCATCACACTAGCCTAATACAACAAAATTACAATTCTGAATGCCATACAATTTTGTGTGGCATTCTTCATTTAATTCATCTATAAATTCATAGCTCAAGTTTGTTCTTAATTATTTAACGACTTCTTTTTCCAATCTCAAGAAAAAATATTACTTTTGCACCCTCGAAAAATTCAATACCGGATTTTTCTTAACCTAATTAAAATTTTATACTAAAATGGCAGATTTACGCTATCAAAGGAATTTTGGAATTGCTGCGCATATTGATGCTGGTAAAACCACAACTACAGAACGTATTTTGTACTACACAGGTGTTAATCACAAAATTGGTGAAGTACATGACGGAGGTGCTACTATGGATTGGATGGCACAAGAACAAGAAAGAGGAATTACAATTACCAGTGCGGCAACAACCTGCTTTTGGAATTTCCCTACTGTTCAAGGCGCTAAAACCGATTTGACAAAATTATACAAATTCAACATCATCGATTCTCCGGGTCACGTGGATTTTACTGTAGAAGTAGAACGTTCTTTACGTGTATTAGATGGTTTGTTAGCTTTATTTTGTGCAGTATCTGGTGTTGAACCACAATCTGAAACAGTTTGGCGTCAAGCTAACAGATACAAAGTTCCACGTATTGGATTTGTAAATAAAATGGATCGTAGTGGTGCTGATTTCTTGAATGTAGTAAAACAAGTTCGTGAAATGTTGGGCGCAAAAGCAGTTCCATTACAATTACCTATTGGAGCTGAAGATAGCTTCAAAGGTGTGGTAGATTTAATTACCATGAAAGCGATTGTTTGGGAAGATGCTACATTAGGTATGACTTTTAAAGAAGTGCCTATTCCTGATGATATGGTAGATGATGTGAACGAATGGCGTCAACATTTGATTGAAGCAGTTGCTGAATACGATGAAAAATTATTAGAAAAATTCTTCGATGATCCAAACACCATTACAGAAGATGAGGTGCATGCTGCGATCAGAAAAGCAACAATCGATATCTCTATCATTCCTATGATGTGTGGTTCTTCTTTCAAAAACAAAGGAGTTCAAACTGCCTTGGATGCTATTTGTCGTTACCTACCTGGTCCTTTAGATATTGATGATGTAGACGGAACCAATCCTGATACAGGTGAAGCTGTAACAAGAGGTGCAGATCCAAAAGCTCCTTTTGCGGCTCTTGCCTTTAAAATCATGACAGATCCATTCGTAGGACGATTAGCTTTCTTCAGAGCCTATTCTGGTAGATTAGATGCAGGTAGCTATGTCTTGAATACAAGAACTGGAAAGAACGAGCGTATAAGTCGTATCATGCAAATGCATGCGAACAAACAAAACCCTGTTGATTTTATCGAAGCAGGTGATATTGGAGCGGCTGTTGGATTTAAAGATATCAAAACAGGTGATACGCTTTGCGATGAAAAGCATCCAGTAGTGCTTGAGTCAATGACTTTCCCAGAGCCGGTTATCTCTATCGCTGTTGAACCTAAAACTCAAGCAGACGTAGATAAAATGGGTATGGCGATTGCTAAATTGGTAGAAGAAGATCCTACATTACGTGTAAGAACAGACGAAGAAACAGGCCAAACCATTTTAAGTGGTATGGGTGAACTTCATCTTGAAATTATCGTAGATCGTATGCGTCGTGAGTTCAAAGTTGAAGTAAACCAAGGAGCACCAATGGTTGCTTATAAAGAAGCTTTCCAAGCGAATGTTACACATAGAGAAGTGCTTAAGAAACAATCTGGTGGTCGTGGTAAATTTGCTGATATTCAATTTGAATTAGGACCAGCTGACGAAGAGTGGATGAAAGAAAACGAAGGAAAAACCTTCCAATTCGTCAATGATTTATTTGGAGGTTCTATCCCTAAAGAATTCTTACCAGCGATTCAAAAAGGATTTGAAAATGCCATGAGCAATGGTGTTCTCGCTTCTTACCCGCTTGTGAATATGAAAGTACGTGTATTTGACGGAAGCTACCATGATGTGGATTCTGATGCGATGAGTTTTGAACTTTGTGCTAGACAAGCTTTCCGTGAAGCTGGCCGTAAAGCAAAACCTGTATTACTTGAACCAATCATGAAAGTTGAAGTTATTACTCCAGACCAATACATGGGAGATGTAACAGGAGATTTAAATCGCCGTCGTGGTATTTTAGAAGGAATGGATAGCAAAGCAGGTGCTCAAGTTATCAGAGCTAAAGTACCTTTATCTGAAATGTTTGGTTTTGTAACTCAACTTCGATCTTTATCAAGTGGACGTGCAAGTAATGTGATGGAATTTAGTCACTATGCTCCAGCACCAAACAATATTGCTGAAGAAGTTATGGCACGTATTAATGGTAAAAAGGATAATTAATCTTATCTGAACTATATAAAAATGCCACTCATTGAGTGGCATTTTTTTTATTCCAATTCATTATTTTTTGTATTATTGAATGACCAAAGCTGAGTGCTATGCAATTTTTCAAAGCTTAGATTTAATCTTCATTCATAGACCCTATGCGTATACAAAAACAAATCAAGGAGTATATTAATAGCCAAACTGAATCCAAATGCATTGACATGCAAATCCTTCACCAGATGATTTTGGAGATAAATCCTACATGTAAATTATGGTTTTTGGATGGCAAAAACAGTGAAAATAAAATTGTGGCCAATCCTAATATAGGATATGGACTTCAAACCATGAAGTATGCAAATGGAAAAACAAGAGAGTTTTATCAAATTGGATTGAGCGCAAATAGTACTGGAATCTCTATTTATATTCTTGGACTAGAAGATAAAAAATACCTTGCGAATAAGTATGGGAAGAAAATAGGTAAAGCAAGTGTGACAGGTTATTGTATAAAGTTCAAAACTATCCAGGAAATAGATATTGAAGTATTGAAAGCAGCCATACAAGATGGGTTTAAAGTTTAAGTCATCAGAATGTATGAAGTACTAAAAAAATATCACTTAACTTCAATGTTCATCAGGGTCCCCTGCTGTAATGATTCGGTGAGTAGATAAATCATAGGGGGCATAAAGAACTATCTCATTAAAACTACATCTCCTTTTTTTTCTATTTTTTTGCCTTGACCTGAAGTATATGTAAGTTGATAAAAATACGTGCCTATATCTGGCCATCTAACATCTTTGATATTTCCATCCCAACCTTTTGAAGGATCATTGGTATGAAACACTTGGTGCCCGAAACGATCCACAATGGTGAAGGAATAATTTCGGATATCAGCAAAAATCATGTTGACAAATACTGGCATGAAAACATCATTCAGTT
>CAZSUF010000067.1:2328-12212 GCA_964609875.1 uncultured Bifidobacterium sp. | reverse complement strand
CCGCGGAATCAAACTTTTTTTGCTCATGCTGAGCCGTGGAAAAGAGTGTGTTTAAATAATACCACTCATAATTTACCGCTCCGGTACTTGTGTTCTGCAAATTAAAAATAGGATTATCCACGAATGTTTCTGTTGGGTTGAGAACAAACTCGGCATCAGGCTTCTGACCAATGATGATAGTAAAAATCAACGTATCATATTCAGGACATAATCCCTTGCTATATCCAGTGACCGTATAGGTAGTAGTCGTAGTTGCATAAAAAGTCAATTCGCTTTCATTGGCATTGGCACTTACGCCTAAAGTGGGTGCAAACTCGAGATGTGCATGATCTTGAATAGGCAGTTTGATCGTACCATCCACACAAAAAATAGTATCAGTGGGTCGAGTAAAACTAAATGATTGATTTTTGTTGACAGAAGAATCATGAATTCGTGCAAACCAAGCATCACTATTTCCTGCAGATATTAATGGACCATTTGTTCCAAATGTAGCTGGAGCACGATAAAAACCACATGCGTAAAGTTGACTTGCCTTGCCTTTTGTGATCGCATTACATCGATCGTTGCTGTCAATTCCCCCACCCGTCATGACCCAACTCCATTTTCCTTCAGGGGTAATTTTAGCCACAAAAGCCTCAACAGATTTTCCGGAAGGCACACTAATTTTATCACCAAATTTTGCCCCATCATTGATATCTCCGCATACATAAATATTACAATTATCATCTGCAAACACATCATTGGCCCTTTCTCCACCTAAATCAGAACCTGCACGTTTGCTCCAAATAGGACTCCCATTTGAAGCATCTAATTTCATCAAAAAGGCATCACGCTTATCATAATTTTTCATGATCACCGTATCCATGATTAAAGAATCTCGGTGCTCTCCGGCGATATAAATAAAACCATTTTTATCGGAACAAATACCATTGCTCCAATCATCTTTTTTGCTTCCTCCACTTTTAGCCCAAATAAAATTTCCTGCATCATCATACTTCATCACAAAAATATCATAGCCGCCGGTACAAGTTTAAGTAGTATTACCAAAGGGTGGTGTGTGATCGTAACCACCAGTGACGTATACACCGCCTGCATCATCTACTGCCACGGCAATGTCTCTTTCTATATATTTTCCATGGGTTGTATCGAAAGGTAAATTGCCAAAGGTTTTAGCCCATTGAAACTGTCCAATAGAATTTATTTTGGCCATCCAATAACTATGATCATACCAACCTGTATTTCCATTGGTGGCTGTTACCGTATTTCCCCCACAAAACAACTGACTACCGCCCATAAAACCAACTAGATAACTATTGCCTAATTTATCTGTGGCTACGTCGAGACCTTGATCGTCGCCCCCATCACTGCAAACAAAATTGCCCCATAAAATATTTCCATTGGTATCGAATTTCGCTACAAAGCATTGATCGCCCCAGCCAAAAGCACTGCCGGTAATATTTACAGCACCAATATTTATACCTGAACCTTCCCAATACGTACCCGTAATTACACAATTTCCATTGGCATCTACTGTTGCATAAGATATGCCTATTTTTTGTGAATAACAATATCCTGTGCTATCAAATTTGGCAATAAAAATCTCTTTACTATAGGCGTTGGCTGTGTTGTTGACATATAAGTTATTGGTTCCTAAATTCAAATGATCACTAAAATAACCAGCTACATAAATATATCCATTGGCATCTGTTTTAATACAAGTGGCTTTATCGCTTTTGATATTACCGATGCGCTGAGCCCATTCCCATTTCTGAGAAAAGGAAGAAAAACAACAAAGCAATAACATGAAGGACAGTAAAATAAATTTACAATTCATAACCTAAACTTAATATTCATTTTCAAGACGAAGCGTTATATGGAAAAGTTTGCGGTAATGAAAACAAAAAGCAAGTTTAAACCTAGATTAAAGTCTGACTAGAAGTTCTTCTTTTTTATTTGGGCGGCAGACACGCTCTCGGCTTTACTCCGTCCACGCGAGGCGCGATGTACGGGGTATCGCCTCCATCGTTGCCGCTTGAATTTCGTTTATGAAGGATGTTTGTTGATTAGAAGGTATTCTTGTTATGGATCAAACTCACGTGAATTTGTCTTCAACATGTCAAGGAGTATGCCTAACTTCCTATAACAAACTCATTGGTCTAATAAACATATCACAGCGATATTAACTATTAAAAGAGACAATGTAATTTAAGGTCAATGCAAAAAAAAGACTGCCCATTGGACAGTCTTTATGTATTTTAACGATCAGATTTTATTCTTCATCATCAAACTGAAGAAGTTCTCTTGAATTTTGAAGGATTTCAAATTCATCTTTACTTCCTACAATTTGGCTTTCGAATTCTTTCAACCCTGTTCCGGCTGGAATTAAATTACCCGTAATTACATTTTCTTTTAAGCCCCACATGAAATCAGATTTACCTGCAATGGCTGCTTGAGAAAGTACTTTAGTTGTTTCCTGGAACGACGCTGCAGAGATCCATGAGAAGGTACCTAATGAGGCTTTAGTAATACCTAATAAATTAGGACTAGAAGTTGCAGGTTGTGCATTTCTATATTGAACTAAAGTTTTATCATTTCTACGTAACAATGAATTCTCTTCACGGATTTCACGTAAGGTAGAGATTTGACCTGCATTCATTTTCTCAGAATTACCCGCATCTGTCACAACGATCTTATCAAAGATCCAATCGTTTTCTGCTTGGAATTCTAATTTATCTACGATATCTCCTTCAAGGAATTTAGTATCTCCCGCATCTTCGATTGTTACCTTACGCATCATTTGACGCACAATCACTTCAATATGCTTATCATTAATTTTCACCCCTTGTAGTCTATATACTTCTTGAATTTCATTCACTAAATATTCTTGAACTGCGAAAGGTCCTTTGATAGATAAGATATCTGAAGGTGTGGTTGAACCATCACTTAATGGAGTACCTGCTTTAATAAAGTCACCTTCTTGTACAATGATATGTTTAGTTAATGGCACTAGATATTTCTTCACGATACCATCTTTACTATCGATATTGATTTCACGATTACCACGTTTTCCACCACCGAATGAAACAACTCCATCAATTTCTGCAACAACTGCAGGATTAGAAGGATTACGTGCTTCAAACAATTCTGTTACTCGCGGAAGACCTCCGGTGATATCTCTTGAACGACCCATCACACGAGGAATTTTCACGAGGATTTGTCCACTTTGAATACTATCTCCATCGTTTACAATTAAGTGAGATCCTACAGGGATATTATACATTTTGTTTTCTTTCCCTTCAAGAATAATACTTGGAATCTTGGTCTTATCTTTTGTTTCAATAATTACTTTTTCTCTTAAACCAGATTGCTCATCTGCTTCTTCACGGAAAGTAATTCCTTCGATCACATTTTCAAATCTTACTGTTCCAGAAATTTCAGAAATGATCACGGCATTGAACGGATCCCATGAACAAATTTCATCACCTTTTTTCAACTTCTGACCATTCTTCACCTTCAAGGTAGAACCATAAGGAATTTCACTTGTAACTAAAACGATACCTTCATCATTCACGATACGCATTTCACCCATTCGAGTAATCACGACAATTGTTTCTTCACCACTTCTATTTTCGTATTTAGTAGTACGAACACTATCGAATTCGATTTTACCATCAAACTAGGCTGTCATTTGAGAATCAATAGCAGAAGAACTTGCCGCACCACCCACGTGGAAAGTACGTAAAGTTAACTGAGTACCTGGTTCACCAATAGACTGTGCAGCAATAATACCAACTGCGTCACCTTTTTGGGCCATTTTGCCATTGGCTAAATTCAAGCCATAGCATTTAGTGCAAACACCACGCTTACTTTCGCAGGTTAATACCGAACGAATTTCAACAGTATCAATACCCGCTTTTTCAATCGCTTCTCCTGTTTCTATTAAAATTTCTTTACCTGCTTCAATTAAAAGATTGCCCTCGAAATCGTATACATCGTGTAATGAAGTACGTCCAACAATACGATCTAATAATGGTTCAACGATTTCATCGTTCTCTTTTAGAGCAGAAGTAGCAATACCTCTTAAAGTACCACAATCCTATTCACGAATAATTACATCTTGAGCCACATCCAACAAACGTCGAGTTAAGTAACAGGCATCCTCTGTTTTCAAGGCATTATCCGCAAGACCTTTACGCGCTCCATGGGTAGAGATAAAGTACTCCAATACGTTTAGTCCGTCTTTAAAGTTAGATAAGATTGGATTCTCAATGATTTCAGAACCTGAACTTCCACTTTTACGTGGTTTAGCCATCAAACCTCTAATACCAGATAACTGCTTAATTTGTTGCTTACTACCACGAGCTCCAGAATCTAGCATCATATAAACAGAATTAAATCCTTGTTTATCTGCCGCCATTTCACGAATCAATGTTTCTGTTACACGCGTATCAACACGACTCCAAACGTCAATGATCTGATTATATCTTTCATTGTTGGTAATTAAACCTGCATTGTAGTTATCCCAAACTTCATTCACTTCTACAGTAGCGTTTTCAAGAAGTGTTTGTTTAATTTCTGGGATAATCAAATCCTCAGGATTAAACGACAATCCTCCTCTGAAGGCTGTTCTAAATCCTAATGTTTTAATATCATCCAAGAACTTAACAGTAGTTGGAATATCTGTGTATTTAATTACATCTCCGATGATATTTCTCAATGATTTTTTAGTCAATAACTCATTGATAAATCCTACAGCTTCAGGCGTGTTTAAATTAAACATCACACGTCCTACAGTTGTTTCGATAATTTTTGTTTCTATTTGACCTTGTTCGTTTCTAACATTGGCTCTGATTTTGATAAATGCGTGAAGATCAACTTTACCTTCATTATTTGCAATAATCACCTCATCAGCATGATAGAAAGTCATACCTTCTCCTTTCACAGGATCGTTAGGCATGTTGCGCTTTCCTTTAGAAATATAATATAAACCAAGTACCATGTCCTGAGAAGGAAGGGTAATTGGTGTACCATTTTGAGGATTCAGAATATTGTGAGAAGACAACATCAATAACTGAGCTTCCAAAATGGCAGCATTGCTCAAAGGCACATGCACGGCCATTTGGTCACCATCAAAGTCGGCATTGAACGAAGAACAAACCAAAGGATGTAATTGAATAGCTTTTCCTTCGATCAGTTTAGGTTGGAAAGCCTGAATAGACAATCTGTGAAGCGTAGGGGCACGATTTAATAAAACCGGATGACCTTTTAATATATTTTCAAGGATATCCCAAACCACAGCTTCTTTCTTTTCTACTAATTTCTTAGCAGATTTTACTGTTTTCACGATACCTCTTTCGATCAATTTTCTAATAACAAATGGCTTGAATAACTCAGCCGCCATGTCTTTAGGCAAACCACATTCGTGTAATTTCATTTCAGGTCCTACTACAATTACAGAACGACCTGAGTAATCGACACGTTTTCCTAACAAGTTTTGACGGAAACGACCTTGTTTACCTTTAAGTACATCTGACAATGATTTCAATGCACGTCCACCCTCTGCCTTCACAGCATTTGATTTACGGGAATTATCCATTAAGCTATCAATAGCTTCTTGAAGCATCCTTTTTTCATTTCTAAGGATAACCTCTGGCGCTTTGATTTCTAATAATCTCTTCAAACGATTATTTCTGATAATTACTCTTCTGTACAAATCATTCAAATCAGAAGAAGCAAATCGTCCACCATCCAAAGGAACCAAAGGTCTTAATTCTGGTGGAATTACAGGAATATACTGCATCACCATCCATTCTGGCTTGTTCACGATATGTGAATTTGCTTCACGGAAAGCTTCTACTACACTTAAACGCTTTAAAGCATCTGCTTTACGTTGTTGTGAAGTTTCAAAGGCTGCAGCATTTCTTAATTCATAAGATAATTTATCTAAGTCTATTCTTGACAACAACATATGAATAGCTTCAGCACCCATTTTGGCGATGAATTTATTCGGATCGTCATCACTTAACATTTGATTTTCTTTTGGCAATTTATCCAAGATTTCTAGATATTCATCTTCAGTGATTAAGCTTAAATAAGTATCTTCAGTTTCTTTCATAGTTAAAGCAGATCTGATCATGGCATCAGCTTCACCACCTTGGATTACGCAATATCTTTCGTAATAAATGATCATTTCTAGCTTCTTAGAACCAGTTCCTAACAAGTAACCGATTTTATTAGGCAGAGATTTGAAATACCAGATATGAACTACAGGAACAACCAATTTGATATGTCCCATTCTTTCACGTCGAACTTTCTTTTCAGTAACTTCAACACCACAACGATCACACACGATGCCTTTGTATCGAATACGTTTGTATTTTCCACAATAGCATTCGTAGTCTTTGGTTGGACCGAATATTTTTTCGCAGAATAACCCATCTCTTTCAGGCTTATAGGTACGATAGTTAATTGTTTCAGGCTTTAAAATTTCACCAAAACTTCTATCTAAAATAGAATCCGGAGATGCTAAAGTGATGGTAATTTTGTTGAATGCGGCTCTGGGTTTGTTTTCTCTTTTGAAACTCATTTCTTGTAAAAATTTTGTTTAATAATAGCAAGTACAATCCTCTACTTTCTGCGTTTAAAACAAGTAGCAACAGAGGGTCTTATGTGGCTACAAAAGATGGTCCTGAGTTGAACACACGTGTGTTGTTTAATTGCTTTGGCTAAATTTCTAAATACTTGATCTTTTCAACAGTTTCAGTTTTAATACACATAGGAAGTGCAACTGAGACCATCAGTTGAAGAAAACTGTCGAAGTAAAATTGTAAAAATTAAATGTAGCCACAGAAAATAGGACGCGAATGTAGGCATTTTTCCTGGGAATTGAAAATTTTTCTTAGCATTCTATAGATAAATACATAGAAAGCCAAACTATTTGTTGTATACAATCAATGAAGTAGCCTGTTGTATTGTGGCAACGATTGAACGGATACCCCGCTAACGATGGCTCTGCATCGGGAGCGGCGTATGAGTGAAAGCGTGTGTGCCACCCAAATAATTTAACGAGTGATCACAAAATAAATCACATAGAGCCATCCTAAAAAGCCGTGAAGTATAGCCCATAAGATGGAACTATTTCTCGACCATGAAGCAATGATCGCGATGATAGTGCCGATGCCGATGCCTCCGCTTACATATTGATTGCGAGGATTCATGGACAAACTGATGGATTGCGATAAGACTTCGTGAGGAATGAAACAACAGAGTCCGATTACAAGGGCGATGAAAGTGAAAAATTTGAACATAGTAGTTTTTAAAAGAAATCAAATATACAAATTCAAAAGTTTTACTGGGCTATAAAATGAATAAAACCACCCGCAGTGGATGGTTCAATTCAATAAACAATCAAATACAAAACTAAAAAACTAAAAACTAAAAACAACTTTGACTAACAATGAATATTATGGGACATATCTTAATTCGAGTAATTTATGAAAAGCACTTACGATGAGCGTTTTAACTCTTTTTAATGGACCTTTATGTTGATTATTTCTTTTCATATTTTTTCGTATTTATTTTTCTGTTGCTTTACTTTCAAAATCTGTGCCAAAAATAATATTATACTATTTTTTATACCTTATTTGCTGATTTGTAGCGGTAAAATTGATTTTTCTACTCCTAAATTAATTTTTAACCAATAGGCACCAGGCACTAATGCATCGATTTTTAAAGGAACCTCCGCCAATAATCCATCGATGTTTAAGTCTTGCTTATAGATAATTCTTCCCGATAAATCGATCAACGATACATCTGCTTGATCGACCTCTTCTATCAACTGAATACTTAACATAAATGAACCCGCATTGGGATTGGGGAAGATCCCCACCGTATTTGTTTTGTTACAATCGCAATGACAATACAATTCAATGCCAGTTTGCGTTGTACTACAATCACTGCCTTTGACTCTTACATGAGCTTGATACAGGCCATTTGATAAGCCCTCAAACACAGGACTATCTTGATAAGCACCATGATTTAAAGCATACTCTAAAGCATCATCACCTGCTACTTTTGCATGAATCATGATCTTACCTCCATTCATGGTTTCTTCGCAAAGCGTATCGATGTGTTGAATTTCAGGTTGTCCGAAAACCTTGACTTGAAGATGTAACGGAACGGATAGACATCCATTTTCCATTCGACTAACTGTATAATCGCCACTCATATCTGTATTTGATTCCAGGCGAATTACTGGATTTCCCATTTCTTCGAACACACTTCCTTGTTGAGTCCAAACAAATTGAGAAGTCGATGAAGCAGTGCTTTGCATAATCAAAGACTCTCCTTCGCATACGGGCGCATTGTAAGAAGCATCTAAGGGAGGATCGACTTTATATCCTTCAGACAGTGTAATATTAAGACTATCTTTTGCATTCGGACAAGTCGAATCTGCGACATAAAAAGTATAAGTCTCTGAGCTTAACCATTTAATATTTATAGGAGAACTTCCTTGTATGCTTGTGATTGGTCGACCGTATGAAACTTGATACATACCGCTTCCACCAGAAATATCAAACTGAACTTGTCCGTTTCCTTGTCCAGCACATTTTTCTGGAATGGATTTTTGACTAATTGTAAGATTTGGCGCTGATTGAATTTGGATATCTATAGAATCTTTTTTTAGTGGACAGTTGTTTCCATCAAGTTCAACATAGTATCTACCTGATTGAATTGGCGATGCGTTATTCAGAACGAGTCCTTGTCCCTTGCCTACCCCCCCTGAAGGTCCTGACCATAAAGAGGAATAAATACCATTAGATTGTAACTTAATTTGATCGCCCTGGCAAAAGTGAGTATCTCCAGAAATTTGAATAGTGGGCATGGTATCAAACAAATAGACCAAAAAGAAATTTGATTCGGCTTCACAAGGCCCAGAACCGTCTGGATCATCTGTTGTTAAAATCAATTTCACCATGCCTTTCTGTATATCAGCCACAGAAGGTTGGTAGCTACTTAGAAAAGGTGAATTTCCATTGACTTGTGTAAAGTAACCTGAACCATCAGAAGACCAATGACCTTGTACAGTGTTATTAAACAAGGCATTTACAGGAATGAGGGCATTGCCACAAGATAGAGAAGCTATATCAAATTGTATGGGCGTAGATTGAATACAAGCGCAATTAGGCACATGAACTTCAACCATGGAAACACAAGTACCTGTTAACTCTTTTACATAAACTTGATGTTTACCTCCACTGATATTTAAAAAAGTATTTGAAGATTGGTAGGTGATTCCATCCAGTGAATACGCTAAACTTCCTAACGAAGCATCAGCATCTACAATTAAATCAGCTAACATATTTGCATTGCAATTCACATGTACTTGTTGAATCAGAGGTTTGGGAGAAATAGTCACATTGACAGCTACTTGACTTGAAGCACAACCATTCTGATCAATTGATTTGGCAAAATAGATACCATTATCTTGCAAACTTGCCTGAGTAATAGCAATAAAATTTCCATTAAATACATAAGCGCTTCCTGCTTTTTTCCATTGTATGGTATTTCCTGCAGAAGTATTCCCGCTTAAGATTAATGTATCGTACTGACACGCTGAAATATCTGAGGGAATCACTGGAGGTGCGGGAGCCACAACCGCATTCACCGTAGCAGGATATGTCCATGAAGTATCTGCACATTGTAAATCTGTTACATAAATCAAGTGATTACCCGCTTGTACATAATTAAAAGTAGCTGCATTTCCTGTTAAACAATTTGCTTGTCCTGAGTTTTTACACATCATATAATTTCCCGAACCTCCACTTACTTGAACTTGTATGGAGCCATTTCCTGTGCCGGCACAAAATTCAGGAATCGCATTT
>CAZSUF010000067.1:610-2204 GCA_964609875.1 uncultured Bifidobacterium sp. | reverse complement strand
ATACTCACATACAGGCGCATTGGTGGTTAATGTAGGAGGGACTAATCCTTCGTAGATATAAATAATTTTCGAGCATGATTTAGGCAAACAGGGTCCAGCTCCATCTGGATCATTGGTGGTAAAATAAATCACCACAAAACCTCTTTCTATATCACTCAAGCTAGGTTGATAATAATTGATTGAAGGTGACGACGAAGAATTGACAAAAGAAAAACTTCCACTACCTGAGGCACTCCATTGTGCTGCATTGACTTGACTAAAATAACCTTGTAAAGGAATCGCACTGCCTCTGCAAATCATTGAAGGCGCGTCGAGAGAATCTTGAACTTGAATGGGACAAACGGTATTTCCTGCATTACAATTCACGCATGCGCCATCATAAATAGCCAAACAACTTGAGCCAACTTCTCTTACTGCCACATGAAAAGCCGAACCCGATGTTACGGGCAAAACATGGGATGATTGAAAAGGATTTCCATTGATAGAATATTCCAAAGCAGAAGCGGAGCTAGCTTGAACTTGTACAGAAGCATTATTGCCATTACAACTCGATGTGATTTGATGGATGATTGGTAAGTTTCCACCTTCTACAACAATTGTATCGTAAAGGATATTGGAACAACCTGGTACAATTTGTTTGATGATAAAAGTTCCTTCACAATTTTGATCAAAATCTTTAATCGTTAAATCAGTTTGTCCAGCAAGGCTGCTTGTAATATTTCCTTGACAAGTGCTTGGCTTGATCCAGCTTAATTGTGCGCCCGGAACACCAACAGCATGCAGCACAATATTTTGTCCATAACAAAAACGCTTATTTGGGTAAGCTATAATTTGCGGTTTTTGTATACATGTATTGTTGGTACAATAAGACTGGGTTTGGGTTGTTTCGATATCATCTGCCATTGAATTTCCATAGCTCAAATACGCATTGAGTATTAATTGCACATTCACTGATAAAACAGTGCCCGTATTTAAATTACTAGGTACTTGAAGAGTTAATTGAATATTGCCAGATGCATTCGGATCAGGGTTTAAGGGATTATTACCTGTACCCGGCAAGGCATTGATTTGTGTACCGATTATACATGAAGCATTATTCGCATCATAGGCCCAACTAAAATGTGAAGCATAAGTGCCACTAACATTCCCTGAGGCTGAACCACTAAAAGTAAATCCACTCAGACAAATTTTTACTTGTAAAGGTGAGCTTGAAAACTGAAGAGCGCTATCCATCGTAGTAATTCCTTGTGTGAATTCAACATGCTGCGTAGTGCCACATGCAAATCCAAATGAATCTGGTTCAGGTGTAAAATGCACGTTTTGTGTGAATGGATTGAATACAGTTTGGGCCATTAATAGCTGTTGCCCAAAAAGCGCCAAAAAAAATAGTAGTGTAATTTTTCTTATCATCTTGTTTATCTTGAACAAGAGAAGAATCAAGCCTTATACCAACATATTAATTAATTGTCATATTTCTAATTACCATTTTTAACAGACTAATTTTGTATTAAATATGTAGCCAGATTAAATACACTACATAAGTCACTGATTTAAAATAAATTAATAGAACAATCTATATCAGATATTAAATTTG
>CAZSUF010000067.1:0-600 GCA_964609875.1 uncultured Bifidobacterium sp. | reverse complement strand
GCCCGCATTCCGAGAGGCTTAACCATACAATATTCTACTCGACACTCCCTAGCCGATTCGGAAGCGGACTTGGAACGAAAAGCCTGTGTGCTGCCCAAAACAATACACTACTACGTTAATTCAACTATCAAAAATTTCAAGTAGTTGGTATTTTCCATACTCCAAACTATCGGATGATCCGACGCTTGTGTGCGAAAACAAACCTGCCTGATTTGTTTCTTGGCATCTTTGGCAGCCATCTTAATGATATCCAAAAACAATTCCGGTCCAACTAAATTCGTGCACGATGCCGTCACTAAAAAACCACCTGGCTTCACGAGTTTCATGGCACGTAAATTAATTTCTTTATACCCTGTAATTGCCTTTTCGATATTCGCACGCGATTTTGTAAACGCTGGAGGATCTATCATCACTACATCCCAACGCTTGGCTTCTTTACTCCATATTTTTAATTGATCAAACGCATTCACGGCATTAAAACTACAAATGTCCGACAAGCCATTGAGCTCCGCATTTCGACGAGCTGTTTCCACGGCAAATTCACTGATGTCTAGGCCCAATACTTTTTTGGCTCCATAATGCGCAGCATGGGCGCTAAAA
>CAZSUF010000066.1:12678-16008 GCA_964609875.1 uncultured Bifidobacterium sp. | reverse complement strand
AAAAATGATTGCAGTGGACGAAACGAATGAATTTATTATTTTAGAATTCGATCGTAACGAAAAACGTATCATGGTTTCTCATTCAAAAGTATGGGAGCAAGTGATTGAAGAAGAAAAAGAAGGTGCTCGTAAAGAAGCACAAACTGATAACGACAACACGAAGAAAGCTGTAAAAAATTTACAGTCTAAAGTTGAGAAAGCAACACTTGGTGATATCGGTGCTTTAGCAGATTTGAAAAAGAAAATGGAAGGAAATCAATAATTAAATATCATCTATATTTTAAAATGGAAGATCGTAAAGTGGTGGAGCTATGTATGTTGAAGTGGACAATTTATAGCCGATTCGGAAGAGGACTTGCAGCGAAAAGCCTGACTGCCGCCCAAAAATGCATTGAAAAAATTGTAGTCTAGCTTATGAAATTAATTGAGTTCGAGTTCGAGTGTCTTGTTTGAATTTACTCTGAAATCGACGGTTTTAGATCCAGCTTGTGGCATTTTAGGATCAATAGGAATGATAGCCTTGTAACGTCCAGGTTGAAGGGTAAGAAGCTGTTGATTGAGATGCCCAGTTACATTTACCAAATGAAATACCACAAATTGGTCGCCTAATTCGCACATCAATTGAATTTTACCCAAGGCATTGTAATTTGTAATTTGAACTTGTCCTGGTTCGGCAATTTGAAGCTCATAGATTGCTCCAAAAGTAAGATCTACACTGAATTTGGTGGCAGGTAAAGTATTTATTTCAACATAATAGGTGCCTGGTTCGTAGTATAATTTATCGGTACATTTTTGTAATATAGTGGCGCCAGCAGCAAATCTTCTATTTACAACGGCGTTGAATTCGATAGGTCTAGTTCGGTTGCCAATATACCTGAATTGCAGGGAGCCTTCGGTGACTTTAATATACACTTTGTTTAATTTATTGGGCACTAGAACTACATTTTTGGCAATTAGATCACTGTAGCCAGTCACAATAAAATTATAAGTTCCCGGATCAATATATTGGATAATGGGAGAGCCGCCTTCGCTATTTCGTTGGAAGGATTTTAGTTTGACATTGGAAACTGGGTCAAGAACATCTATGGTAGGTTTGGCATTTGGATAGGTTTTTCCATTGACACCTTTGAAGAAAACTTGTACGCCTGTTCTATCGCTATTTTCAGTTTCAATGTTGAATTCGAGTTCGCCATTATCTAATTTTGGAGCAGTTTTATTGACACTATCTTTTTTAGCAATCGCTTTGGGTTTATCTTCATCATATCTAAAAGTGGCGCGACCAACTTTAGGGAATTTTGGATGTAGGTCTGGCAGTTTATAAGCGTAAGAATATCTTTTTGGATAATTGTATGCATGGATATAAGTCAGTGTTTCTTTTTTTCTTTCTTCAAATTCAAATTGCAATGAAGTTTTTGATTTTTTAAAGTTTCCTTTTTTGCCAACAATGGCTTTAGTACTTGACTTGTTGAATTTAAACAAATTCATTTCAAGAGGCTTCATATTCGTCGTAACACGTTGTATAGGTTCTTCGTAGTCGAAAATTAGTTTGACTTTATTTGGTTTTAATTTTTGGTTTTTTCCTTGAAGGGGTACAATATTTTTTTTGGTTAAAGTAGCCGATTTCATGGACAACTTAGGAAACACGACAGATTCTTTAATGATGGGTTGCTCTGTTTCTTTTTCGAAATGTAGGGCAATGGGTGAAGGTTTTTTAAATAGTGCTTTTTGGGCTGTTATTGACTTTGTTTGATTCTTTTTAAATTTGAAAGCGTTCATAGTCAAAAAATCTAAGGTGGTAGTTGATCTTTGAGTTTTTGGTTTTGGTGCTTCTTCGATGTCAAAGGAAAAGGAAACTTTTTTCGATTTTCTTAAAGTAGCCATGGGCGCTGACTTGAATTTGATTAAACTAATTTTGTATGGATAGGTAAGCATTTGAAGGACTGGAAATGCTTGTTTAATTTGTGGGTTTACGTTCACTTTTACAACGGTGTCTTTTTTCTTCGTAATCGTATCCTTAATGGCTGGCGTATTAGAAAAAGTGGTTGTTAATTTAAGGGTTTGTGGTTTGTTTAAAAGGGGACGATTTGCATCTACAATTACATTTATAGCTTTTTGAATATCTTCTGCTGTATTTACTTCGATATAAGTTCCAAGGCAATCATAATAGGTTCTTAATAAATCATTTTTGTCTAGACCAATGATATAAGGATGAATGGATATTTTTTTTTGTAAGAGGGATTGATATGTTTTACAAATATCTCCGTTACAACTTTCTCCCCCATCTGTAATAAAAATAATGCTATAATCGTAATTTCCGTATTCATTCAATTCGTTTGCGGCAGCTTGTTGCAAACTATAGGCTATGGGGGAAGAGCCTAAAGCCTTTATATTTTTTAATCTAGTTTTGATTTGATTGACATTTTGAAAATTGAAAGGAACTTCTAATTTCGTATCCGTGCAATTTAATTCTTGGGCAGGATGATCAGTGCCGTAAGCGCGCACTGCAAATTCGACTTCATTATTAATGGTATAAATACTATCAATAATATGCAATAAGATATTAGAGGCCACATCAAATCTTTTGTATTGACTATTCCATGGGTATGTCATACTTGAAGAGGCGTCGAGTAAAAAAAGTATCCTTGATTTTTTCGAGGAGTTTTGAGCGAATAGGGTACTGCCAAGCATTACTCCCATGAGGAGTAATATAATATGTTTGAGTTTTATAGAACGCTCATTAAACATTAATAATCTCCCATAGTTTCTGGCAATTGCGATAGGGCCTCTTGAAGTTGAGCATCACTTGGCGCAATGCCGTGCCATTCATGTGTGCCTTCCATAAAGTCGACTCCTTTACCCATAATAGTTTTCATTAGAATACATACAGGTTTACCTTTTCCTATTCTTGCTTTAGCTTGATCGAGGGTTGAAAATATTTCATCCATATTGTTGCCATCCATATTTAATACATCCCATCCAAAGGCTTCCCATTTGGCTTGCAAATTTCCAAGACTCATGACATGGTTGGTGCTACCATCGATTTGTTGGCCATTGACATCTACGGTGGCAATAATATTATCTACTTTATGATGTGAAGCAAACATGATGGCTTCCCAATTTTGACCTTCTTGTAATTCGCCGTCACCTTGTAGTGAATAAACAATAGAAGTATCTTTATTAAGCTTTTTACTTAATGCAGCTCCTAAGGCTACACTTAGGCCTTGGCCTAAAGAACCACTTGCAATTCTAATGCCTGGCAAATGCTCATGTGTGGCGGGATGGCCTTGCAATCTTGAGTTGATATGTCGAAATGTGCCTAATTCTTTTACA
>CAZSUF010000066.1:0-12668 GCA_964609875.1 uncultured Bifidobacterium sp. | reverse complement strand
ACGCGCCAATACAGAATAAAACAAAGGCGAAATATGCCCGTTGGACAAAAAGAAAAGGTCTTCGCCAATACCGTCCATCTCAAATCCTGGTTTGCGGTTCATGGCTTTGAAATATAAGCTAACCAAAAAATCGGTACATCCTAATGAGCCACCTGGATGACCGCTTTGAACTCCATGTACCATTCTCACTATATCTCGTCTAATTTGAGAAGCTATTTCTTGTAATTGTTGCATCTTTTAGAATTAAATTGATTGTGGCAAAGTTAGAAGATTGAGATGTACTTTAAAATAAAAAAGCCTTACAATTTGCAAGGCTTTTTTAATATGTTTAAAAATCAAGGTTTAATGACTTATTCTAAGTTTTAGAATAGTTGATTTCTGATTAATTTGAAGTTTTACAAAATAAAATCCGTTGGGGATTTCTGCAATATTTACTTGAGTTAAACCTAGTGTTTGTTTGTTAGTTGTAAATAGTACTTGACCTAAAGAGTTCATTAAAGTAATGTTTAATTGTCCTTTGTCTGCACTGATAATATTTAATTCATTTTGTGCAGGGTTAGGATAAGCAGTGGCTTGAAGGCTTTCGATATGATTAATATTAGCAGGGGCACCTAAATCAAGTATTTCAATATCGTCAACTGCGGCTTCGACCCATGCGCCACCGCCTGCAGTAGCTGTATCAGTGGCTACAAACATAAATCTTACTTTACCACCTTGAGACATATCAGGAATGAATATATTTCTTCTCCAACTCACATCAGGTTGATAGGTTCTTTCTATTTGAAACCAATTCGTTCCATTGTTATATGACCCATACACGCGCCAATGGTCTTTTCTTGGATTTTGACCTTGGCTATTAGAAAACCATCTCCAATAAGAAACAATGGCTTTGTTATAAGGGTTTAAGTCAAATTCTTCGGTAATTAAAGTTGTTCGTCCTCCATCCACATCTGAATTTCCTACTGAGGCTAATGCTGAAGTAGCATTTCCTGTAACGGCACAAAAACCTAATCCTGAGCTGGCAGTGTGGTCTCTACCTGTTTGAACTGTATCTCCACTTATTGCTGATGAAATAGGGGTATCAACTATCCATTTTCCGCCAGTGGCTAGGTCTCCGATGTTATTTCCAATCGTCCAATTAGGGGTTGTGTTTGTGATTTGATCGAAATTTTGAAGAAATACGGAATTATAACCTACTAATAAGAAATGAGGTAAATTTCTTTGTAATGAAGCTATATTGAATTTTGCTGAAATGGGAGATTGTGCTGAAGGGGTATTTGCAATGTCATATACACTGAAATAGTATTCGTAAACTTGCCCAATGGTTGTTGTAGAAGGGAAGTTCGCTGAGTAAGTGTTTACATTTTTTGTCATTAATATGGAGTCAGTTGAAGTTGTTCCACGAAGACGATAAAACATTTTTACATCGCCCAGAAAAGCAGGGTAATCTGCAATGGCGTCTGCTTGAATACTTGCGGCTGTATTTGCTTGAATAACACCTGGGGAATTATGATTGATTTCTGTATTGCTTAGTAAATAAATACCATGTTGTGCAAAGCCCTGAACTAAAGGTAAAAAATGTGGAGTGCCATTATTGATGTTGTTATCATTATCATCATATTGCAAGGCGTCAATTAAAATATCATGGTAAACAGTACCTTCTGTGCCATCTGGTCCATTGGCCAATCCATAATGCGAATCAGCAAAAATTGTACTCATAGTATCTACTGCATCTGAAAAATTACCACCAAGGTTAACAGCAAAATCATACCATGCACCGGCAATAATTTCACCATCTGCATGCACTTGGCCTACAAGATTGATTGGGTAAACCTTGGGATTTACATCATATCTACGAATAAAACTTGTTGGTTGATTAATATTAAAACCAGCTCCAACAATGGGAGATTTAGTGATAGCAATCGACCAAACATCAGAATAACCTTCTCCCATGCCTCCATTATCAAAGCTACTGCCTTGATCATTCCAAAACACATTGGTAATTCCGTGTCCATATTCATGGTAAATAACAGAATTCACTTGAGAAAGCGCATTACAACCGTTAGCAGTTGTATAAAAATTGATTGAGCTGCCATTATAAAATGCATTACAATTACCATCTGTCCTATCTACTCTAGTAGTCAAAGGATTATCCATAGCAGTAAAACTTGAAAGTCTTGATTTCATGAAATCATGAATTTCATTGGCATGGTAATAACAAGTAGTATGCCTTTCTGTAGCATCTGGCGAAGATTGCGGAAAGGTAACCGAAGAGCCTTGTGCTGCATTTGTTACCGCAAAAGTAGGCGATACAGTACCATTTTGACCAGTAACAATTTTGATAAATTTACCTGATAAAGAGAGTGTGGCATTGTATGGTCCTGCATTTGGTAAGGTTACTAGACCTGTTAAGTCTGTATAATAATTGGTAGAATTGTAATTCACCAGGATGTTTTTTAAGGGAAGGTTAGCTTGCGGTGAAAATAAATTTGTTGGAAATAAATCTGCATTTACATTAAAGCCCACATGAACTACTTTGTTTTGGCGATACAGAATATTTCCGTTTATGGCATCCACATAAGTCAAATAATTACCAGGTGTTTCGTTGTCATCTTGAGTGTGAACATTTACTCTATAAACTGGTCTGTAATTGAATTTGCCTTCAATAGGTAAAGGAAATAGAAATACTTTCGAATCGACCACTGAATTTACAATGGTTGTTGAGATAGCATTTTCGGCAGCAACCATAGCATTTGAAGGACTTAAGGCTACATTCAATTGAGGAATATTTCTGTGTGCATCTATTCCTATTAAGACTATTTTTAAATCTTGCGAAAATCGAACAGTTACACGAGACCACAACACTTCCATATTATTATGGATTTGTTTAAAATCAACATGAATAAATTTTCCATCATTATAATTTCTTGTAAGAACTAATTCCTGAACAGGGATATTGAATTGAGCTAATTCTGTTTGAATAAATGCTTTGGCTTTTTGCACAGGGTCTGATCCGCCTAGAGCTACACTGATTGGTGTGCCAAATGCGCGATGAGGCAATTGTGTGTATGGGCTAAAAGTTGCACCCCAGTCTTGGTGGTTGTTTTTAAAACTAAGCCAAGCAGGTTGTTGCAATAAATATGCTTTGCTTAATCCATTTTGTGCATCTGCGGCTTCGTTAAATGGAGTGATGTTTGGATTAGGCTCTTGATTGTTTGCTTCGTGAGCAAAGTTTGTTCCAAAGCATACCATTGACAAAAGAGAAAGAAAAATTTTTTTCATTATTTTGTTAAATTGAGGCATGAAAATAATTTGAAATGGAAGTGTAGCCAAATAAATGAGGTGAATGCCTATAAAATTTACTTATGCGGGATATTAATTTTTATCAAAATCAATACGAATTTCAAGAAATTTCTTAAAAAGTATTCATTATTGAACTTAAATACGACCATTTATCATCCATGTGGACATTTTAGCTACAATGTTAGGTGTGAAAATCATTTGAAGTATTACATTAGCTAAAAATATATTTCTATGAAAACATTAGAACAACTTGAAATTGAAAAGGGATCCTTTTCTATTGGTGATGCGCTTTCTCAAGGATGGCAATATGTCAGCAAAAATTTAGGGTATTATATACTCGGAGGAATTATTGCCGTTTTAGCCGGACTTATTTGTGGTTTTATACCCTTTGGCGGATCAATTGCTAACTCATTGCTTTTAACACCTTGTTTTTTAGCCGGTGCTATCTATGTGACTTGGCGAATATCAAATGGCATTCCATGGACAAATTTTGGTGATATGTTTAAAGGGTTTAATTATTTATCTCCACTTTTTTTAAGTTCGCTGATTCAATTTTTGGTAGGCGTGGTCGTTGTTGTATTGTTCTTTTTAAAGCAAATTCCCATTTTTATCGATCTGTTTAAAATGGCTTCAGGTGGCGGGGCCCTTACAAATCAAGATGAAATTAGAGATTTAGTATTAGAATTTTTAACTCCAACTAACTTGATTTTAGGTTTAGTAGCTATGTTGTAAGTATTATTTGGGCATTCAAATCTCATTTCATTGTTATATACAATATGGGTGCATGGCCAGCTATGGAAATGTCAAGAAAAATTGCTACCAAAAATTTCATGTCTGTACTTGGTTTGATGATCGTGCTTGGCTTAATATTAATAGTAAGTGCTATCCCTTGTGGTATTGGCTTGTTGTTTTCTTATCCACTTATGATTGGAGCTATTTACAGCGCCTTTGCTCAAATTACCCATTGCAATGATGGGAATGATATTAACCAAGAAGGATTTGATTTCATGAAGAGTGAACCAGCAGGTGATCAAACTGTGTAAGTTTATTAATTAAAATATGAAAGGGGCGCCAGGATTTTGGTAGCCCCTTTTTTATTATATCATTTGTTTTTCATTCGAATTGGAAATCAAATACAAGAAAGAATTATTTATCTTATTAAAACATATAAAAAAAACTAGTTTTGTAGTTTTAATGAAATAGTTTATGAAACCTTTATTTCTCTTCTTGGTGGCGTGTTTAGCTTTAGTTTCTTGTAACAGAACACCCACTGCTTGTTTTATGCCTTTGAATGTGAAGTTTATTGATACAATAAGTCTAGGTGAAACATTAAATTTTGATGCAGGGTGTTCAATTCATGCAACAAAATTTTCATGGATAATAAAAGATTCCTTACAAACTGTGGATAGTAATGTTGTATTAAGTAACAATAAATATTATTCGCACAAGTTTGAACATTTGGGACTATTTACAATTCGTTTAACGGCTAAAAATTCTTCAGGGGTGGAATCGAATACAGAGCAATATTATTTTATAAAGCCTTAAACATTTTTATTGTATCTTTTCTTCCACTAAGGCAAGAATAGCCGATTCTTCTTGTTGAGTTTGTTTTAATAATTCACTTGCATCCTGAATAAATTTTTGTGCAAGCGTTTTGTCTTTTAAGCCTACTGCGTTAATTTTTACATTCAGATAAGCACCATATACAGCACTTCTTATGCATAAGACACCTACTCCGGCATCCGTTACGCTATTGGGGTTTCCTATTTCAACCATTTTTCGTAATAAGAGCAAGCAATCCATACTTTTTTGAATGGTTCGGAATGGAACTTCTGTTGCATATAAGGTTGCTTTTTGAATCGCTAATGAACGTGTTGCTTTTTCTTCATCAGTATTTTTTGGCAAACTAAATGCATCCATAATTCTATTGAATGCTTGAGTGTCTTCATCAACTAATTTAAGTAAATCATCTTTTAGGGCTTGTCCTTGAGCTGCCCAATCACTAAAGATATTCCATTTATCATCCCAGCCTTTTTTGTGACTACTTAAATTGGCAACCATAGTGCCCAAGCTTGCTCCAAGTGCAGCGATATAAGCACTAATACTTCCACCGCCTGGTGCAGGACTTTCGCTGGCAGTTTCATCTGCAAAAGCGGTGAGTTTCATATCAATGAGTCGCTTACTTGTTTGCTCAGCCAACACATATTCAATAATTTTTTTATTTGGGTCAAATGGCGTTAATTCATCTAGTCCCATGCTTTTAATTGCTATTCGAATCAGTTCAGCTTCGCTTACACCTATACTTCTACGTTGTTTTTGTAAAAAATATTTACCCGCATCTAAAAAACATTTTAATGGGGTTAGTCCAACTAATTCGCTACCAGTTACTCTCATGCCTCTTGCATGGGCTCTTTCAACAGCCGTGTCAAAGGCAATATGCAAGGGTGTGATATTGATATTAGTTAAGTTCATGGAAATTTGCGCAATTCCATATTCTTCAATAAACCAACCAATTGCCTTGACACTTTTTAATAAACCAGGTTCTCTAACTTCAATGCCATTTTCATCTAATACTTTTTTGCCATTTTCTTCTTTTACTCTTCCATTTTCGCGTAAGTCAAAAGCTACTGAATTTGCACGTCGTGTGGATGTTGTGTTGAGGTTTACATTATAAGCCACCAAGAAGTCACGAGCCCCAATGACTGTAGCACCACTTTTTTCATTAAAGATGGCTTGCCCATAATCAGGAATCCAATTAGGGTCTTTAATTTTATCGGCAAAGCCTTCGTATTCTCCAGAGCGAATGGTAGCTAAGTTTTTTCTATCTTCTTTTTGTGCTGCAGATTCGTAGAGATAAACTGGAATATGAAGTTCTTCGCCAACACGTTTTCCTAATTTTTTTGCATATTCAACCGTTTCTTCCATGCTGATTCCAGCAATAGGAATTAATGGACAAACATCAGTGGCTCCCATTCGAGGATGTTCGCCTTTATGTTTACTCATATCAATAAGCTCACTTGCTTTTTTGATTGCTTGATACGCTGCCTCAATAACTTGATTAGGTTCCCCAACCATGGTTACCACCGTTCTGTTCGTAGCTTTGCCTGGATCAACATCTAATAGTTTTACACCATCAATTTTTTCTATTTCGTCAGTAATTTGTTTGATGATTGATAAGTCAACGCCTTCACTAAAATTAGGTACACATTCTATGAGTTGTTTTTGCATGGTTCAATTTTGAGGATGCAAATATAGGAATGAATACTTCAAGTCAAAATTCTAATAAATGAACCCAATTGAAATTATAGGTAATCTTCCATCAAATAATCCATATAATTTTCAGGATGAATGATGATGGTTTCTTTAGGTGTATAAGCCTCTAGGAAAAGTCGATTAAATTTAGTTTTAGCTTTTGGATTCCATTTGATTTCAATGGCTGTTACCTCCGTGTTTTCTTCAAATACAATATCTACTTCTTGTTGGGTTTGAGTTCGCCAAAAATAAATTCGGCAATAATTGTTTTCATATTTTTTCTTTTTCCAAATTTCACTTACCATGTAATTTTCCCATAATGCACCTATATCTTGACGTGCAGATACTTGTCTAAAGTCTTGAATAACTGCATTCCGAATACCATTATCAAAAAAATAAAGCTTTCTACTTTTTTTTAGTTCGTTACGAAGATTTTTATTGTAACTATTTAATCTGAAAATAATATAACATTGCTCCAATACTTCAATATATTTTTCAATGGTTTCTTTATCCAACTGCACAATTTGAGAAAGCTCATTATAGCTCACTTGACTACCCACTTGATAGGCTAAAGCCTTTAATAGTGTAATTATTTTATCAGGTTTTTTTAATCCTCCCCACATAAATAAATCTTTATATAAATAGCTTTCACTTAATTCTGTAATGATTTTTTCTGCGTTTGAAGGATCATTTACCACAGCAGGATAAGAGCCATATATCAGTCTTTGATGTAAGTTTTGTTGTTCTGTAAAAACACCATTTTTTAAGGCTAGCTCACTAAATGAAAGTGGAAATAATGGATGCTCCCATTTACGACCTGTTAAGGGTTCGTTGAGTTTATTCTTTAATTCAAACGCAGATGAACCTGTTGCTAAAACTTGAACATCTTTTATATTATCAACGATTAACTTAATACTTCTACCTACATCATGAATAAGCTGTGCTTCATCAATAACAAGAATCTTATTTGTTCCAATGATTTGTTTTATTTTCTGAACAGATAAACTTTCAAATAAATTTCTAACTGAAATTTCATCAGCATTGAGCCATAAAACATCCTCTTTCTTATCAATTAATTGTTTTAGTAAGGTTGTTTTTCCAACTTGTCGTGCACCTAAAAGTAACACTGCTCTACCTTTAAAGAGCTCTTCCTCTATCTTATTATAGTTACTTCTATTATACATTCATAGATAATTGTTCTCAAAAATACAAGATATTTCGATTTAAATCGAAAAAATAGACAATAAATTTCGATTTGAATCGAAAAAAATGACAATAAATTTCGATTATGCTCTAATATTATCTGATGAAAGTATATTCAATTGCCTATTATTCCATGTTCGTTGAGAATAATATGAGCCGAATAGGAAAGTTATTCGGCTCATAAAACAATAAATAGTAAGCCGAATAGGAAAGTTATTCGGCTCATAAAAAATTATTAAAGTACATAATCCAACTAGTTTTCTGGATGAGTCATTGATAAGAAATTTTTGGTTGGGATGATATATGAGACAAATGCTTCATGCCAAACGTCATCAAAACATTATTCTTTAATTTTCTTTTTCTTGCCTGTTTTAGGCATCAATTCTTTAAGTTCTTTGTAGGCAGATCCTTCAGGAATGCCATTGTCGTGCATGATTTTTATTTGCTGATAGGCATAGGTGGCTTGTTCGTTTATTTCTTTCATAAGCACACGTTTAGTGTCGCTTAATATATTTTCTAAATTTTGAGTTGCATCTAAAATCAAACTAATTTCAGACCAATAAGCAATGTCTTTTTCCATATTGGCAGCAACAATATGAGGGAAATAGGTTGGTTGATTATTTATAGTATTTAAAGTTCGTTTTGCCATTTCAATGGATTTTTGGCTTAAATGCCAGCCACCCTTTTTTGTTTCTTTGCTGGTGAGTGTCACTACTTGTGGTAGCTGACTAATGATTTGATTAATTTCAGTCATTATTTGTTGCAGTTTGGCAGGACTTAACTGTGTGTCTAAACGATTTTGCATATCAAATAGGGTTTTAAAGTATCAAAATTAACTATTTATATTAAAAAATTAGATAAGTAAATTAAATGATTAGTATCTAAATTTAATATATCAACTATATTATTTAATATATTAAATATTGATGTTAATATATTATACTTCTAATTTAATAATTTAAATAATTATATTAATTTATCAATATATAATATTAATAAATCAACATGTATATTTAATTTGTAGACTAAAATACTACTTTCTTGCTAAAAAAGGGATTTTTCTAAAGCGTTTAGGTTAAATGCATCATTTCTGAATTACGGATAAAATGATTTTTTGTTATGTTACCTATATTAAATGGCAATTATCAAGGCAAAGAATTAAAATCAATGAATAAATGAATACTTAGGTTGTGGTAAGATGCAAAAAATAAATCAATCAATCTAAGTCGAATAGAATGGTTGTTCGGCTCAAAAGTGTATATGATATTTAATAAATCCACTTTTTGTCAGGATTCATTAAAGTACAAATTACAGCATACACTTTTACAATATTATTTTCTTCATCAAGATCTACATGTAGCATGTAAGGAAAAATATCTAATGGCAAACACCTAATGGTATTATACCTTACTTGGTAATATGGATTTAACTTTAATTTAGAATCAGCCAATTTTATTTGAACATAAAATCGTTGACCTAAACCTTTACTTTTGGAGTTATAATATTCAACTGCCTCTTCAATATGACTTTTGGCTTCAGAAGTATAAACTATTTTCCAAGACTTCATAAAAACTTCTTGTCTAATTCATCAAATAAATCTTCAGAATTAATCATGTCTTCAATTTTTGAATTAGCTTTTATATCCAACACATATTTCATTTGTTCCTCTGAGACATGAAAAGTATTTTCCTCTATGTGAACATAATCCAATGCTTGAATCATTTCCATGAAAGAGGCATATTTTTCATCTGAAACCGATAAGGTTATTAGTTGCATAGAAATTATTTTACCTCAAATTTAATCATTAATCATTTACAATGAACCATTCAATCTACATCTCCAACCCAAACTTCTTACCATGCTCTATGGCTTCATCGTAGCCAGCATCGGTATGACGAAGTACGCCCATGGCAGGGTCGTTATGTAAAACACGACGAAGACGAGCATCGGCATCAGCTGTGCCATCCGCTACAATCACCATACCTGCATGTATGCTATAACCCATACCGACTCCACCGCCATGATGAAGAGATACCCAACTTGCACCACCTGCTGTTGAAATCATGGCATTTAAAATTGGCCAATCTGCCACAGCATCCGAACCATCTTTCATGGCTTCTGTTTCGCGATTTGGTGAAGCTACAGAGCCACAGTCTAAATGATCGCGCCCAATCACAATTGGTGCTTTTAATTCGCCATTACGAACCATTTCGTTAAACAACAAACCTGCTTTTTCTCTTTCACCCATACCTAACCAACAAATACGTGCAGGCAATCCTTGAAAAGCAATTTTTTCTTTAGCCATATTTAACCAACGTATCAAACCCGTATTTTCAGGAAATAATTTTTTTAAAGCTTCATCTGTTTTGTAGATATCTTCAGGGTCGCCACTTAAAGCAACCCAACGGAATGGTCCTTTTCCTTCACAAAATAATGGACGAATATAGGCAGGTACAAAACCTGGAAAATCAAATGCATTTTCTACACCGCGTTTGTCTTTTGCTTGACCACGTAAATTATTTCCATAATCAAAGGTTATGGCTCCGCGTTTTTGTAATTCCAACATTAAACGCACATGATGCGCCATGGTATCTAAGCTTAATTCTGAATATTTCTCAGGGTTTTCAATGCGCAATGTATTGGCATCTTCTACACTCATATTTTCAGGATAATACCCAATCAGTTCATCATGCGCTGAAGTTTGATCTGTTAAAGTATCTGGTATAATATGTCTATCTAACAAACGTTGTAATAAATCGACTGCATTGCAAACCACGCCAATTGAAACGGCTTCTCCATGTTCTTTAGCTCGTAAAGCTTCGTTTATAGCTTGGTCAATATCTTCATACATTTTGTCGATATATCTGGTCTCAATTCTTTTTTCTATACGCCATTTTTCTACATCCGCCGCCAGACAAACACCTTCATTCATGGTGATTGCAAGTGGTTGAGCGCCACCCATGCCACCTAATCCTGCTGTTACATTTAAAGTGCCTTTTAAGCTTCCTTTGAAATGCATATTGGCTAAACTTAAATAAGTTTCATAAGTGCCTTGAACAATACCTTGACTTCCAATATATATCCACGAGCCTGCAGTCATTTGACCATACATCATTAAGCCTTTGGCATCTAATTCTCTGAAATGCTCCCAGGTAGCCCATTTGCCAACTAAATTAGAATTGGCAATCAACACACGGGGTGCATCTTTATGGCTACGCAAAACACCTACCGGCTTGCCGCTCTGAACCATTAAAGTTTCATCTTCGTTTAAGTTTTTTAGGGCCTCCAGCATTTTTTCTAAGCTTTCCCAATTGCGTGCTGCTTTACCTAAGCCACCATATACAATCAATTCGTCTGGTCGTTCTGCTACATCTGGATCTAAGTTGTTTTGCAACATTCTATAGGCTGCTTCTGTAATCCAGTTTTTGCAATGTAGGGTTGTTCCTATGGGCGATTTGATGGGTCTTGGGGCGTATTGCATACATTAAGTTTAAGGGCGCAAAAATACATCAGTAATGAAAAATCTGAGATGATATTTTCCTTTATTCTGCAATTTTATTTCTAGGAGGTATTGAAGCAATCTATCTTTTATGAATATCTGAAAAAAACCTGTTTATTTTTCCACTTTTGCCCCCGATGCTGCGATCGGGGCAGGCTATGATGCAAAAGTGGAGCAAAAAATCAAGGCTGAAGATTCTTGGCAAAAAAATAATCTCATCTACGCCACTTTTATCCAAACTCGCACATAAAGTTACTAGTCAAAATAAACATTCGTCTGTGCTCAAACAGTGGATAAAAGTTTGGCTTCGATTTCAATATTTTTTTATGCCTCGAATCTTATGCCATCTGTTTCATGAAGAATTTGCCTTGATAAGTAATTTAGCGGGTAATCATTGATAATTTTAATTTGAACGACTCAGCGCGTTAGGGATTGTAACGAAAAGCCCGCATTCCGAGAGGCTTTACGAGATTAAATTCTACTAGAAATATCATAGCCGAATCGGAAGAGGACTTGTAGTGAAAAGCCCGGCCTTTAGGCAACGCCCAAAAAATCTTAACTAATAATCCAACTAAATTTATGATCTACATCAGGCACTTTAATTCGATCTGCCAAACGCGCCATACGATCAGGAAGTTTCATGATATAATCTCTGGCCTTTTCGCCATTTTCTTTTAAACCACCGATGCTCTCAATTTTCCATTCTTCGATGAGTTCGCGCATGATATTCACGTAGTCTATAGGCGTATACACACCGAGTCTTTGCGCGGCATCGGAGAAGTTCGCGAAGGTATTTACTTTGCTCCCTAGTTCACGCATACATTGTGCCGGCATGACGATTTTTTTTCTCATCATATCTTCGAAAGCGAGCATCATTTCGTTGCTGTCTATCTCAAAAATTTTAGAAATAAAAGTTTTGTAAGCGCTGGCATGGCTAGCTTCATCAGCAGCTACTAAGCCACAAATTCTTGACAATAAAGTATTGCCACATTTTTTAGAAAGGGTAGCTACTCGTCTATGAGAAATATTGGTGGCTAATTCTTGAAAGCTAGTGTATACAAAGGTTCTGTAAGGATCGTTGTTGGTATCTAAATCGAAACCATCTGCAATTAAGTACTGCGTAGAGGCTTCGAATTTTGGCATATTAATTCGTTTGCATAAATAGAGATATCTATTCAATACATCACCATGTCGATTTTCTTCGGCCGTCCAAGAACGAATCCATTTGGTCCATGGACTTGCTGCATTATTGTACACGCCATCTAAAGCACCTAACCAAGTTTCGTAAGTAGGTAATGCTTCTTCGGTTATGGTATCACCCACAAGCACGGCTAACAAATCATAGTCCATATTTTCGGCCTGTCCTTGAAGTGTTTTTAATTCATCAAAAAAATTTTCTTGGGAGGTAACA
>CAZSUF010000065.1:7269-16020 GCA_964609875.1 uncultured Bifidobacterium sp. | reverse complement strand
ATCAAAGATGAAACAAATTACAATAGATGTAAGAACACAAGAAGAATGGAATGAAGGTCATGCACCTTGTACAACGTTAATGCCCTTGAGCGAATTGACGTCTCATATTGATACCTTAAAGCAATATGATGCTATAAAATTAGTTTGCAGAAGTGGAAACCGAGTAAACCAAGCTATTGCCTTACTAAAAGAGTCGGGGTTGAAAATGCCTATGGAGAACTTAGGTGCTTGGGAAAACATAACTTGTTAAATTGTCAAGCATGGAAAGCATAAAAATATTAGTTCCTACAGACTTTTCAGTGCAAGCAGAATTTGCCTATTTGATGGTGAAGAAGTTAGCTGAAAAAATGAATGTTGAAATTCATTTTGCGCATGTTTTAGCTGTGCCTGATACAGTATATTTAGATGCCAAAGGAAATTTGCAAACTTGTGGTGAGATTGATAAAGGATATCTTGAAAAGCAAAAAGAAATAGCTGAAAGAAAATTAGAAAACTTAAAAACTTTGTATGGCCATGAAATACATACTAAGTTTTTATTAGGTAAGGTTTCTGATTCTATCGTACATTTTGCAAAGAGTATTCAAGCAGATTTAATCGTGACTGGCACAAAAGGTAAATGGGGATTAGGAGAAAAACTTTCAGCATCTGAGTCTCAAGTGCTCGCGCAAAAATCAAGCGTACCCGTGTTATCGCTCATGTGCGATCGTTCTGATTTAATTATTCGAAACGTGCTGTTGGTACACAATTTCAATCAACCCAAAATTGAAAACCTAAGTTTAATTCATAAAATTATTCTTTCATTCGATGCAAAGGTTCATCTATTGCAAATTATTACAGGCGATAAAGTGGTTGAAACACATCAATGCAATATAAACATGCAAACTTGGGCTCAACTCAATAATATATCAAATTATGATTGTCATGTGTTAAGTGATTTAGATATTGAAGCCGGTGTGATTCATTTTAATTTAATGCATGAAATGGATATCGTTTGTATCGGAACGCATGGCAAAGGAAGTTTTTTACATCAAACCGTTACAGGAAAGCTCATCAACCATTTATTTAAACCTATCATTTCGTTTCATTTAAATTAATTTATTTATGATTGAATTTATAACACAACCATGGTCGTGGTGGTTTTCAGGTATGGTGATTGTAAGCATCATGTTTGCCTTGCTTTTTTTTGGCAAGTCATTTGGTTTTTCATCTAATTTAAGAACCATTTGTGCGGTGATTGGATTAGGCAAGAAAGCCAAGTTTTTTGATTTTAATTGGAAATCGCAAACATGGAATTTAGTGTTTCTTTTAGGAGCGGTGATTGGTGGGTTTATTTCCAAACAATTTTTAACTAATGATGAACCGATACAAATTGCACAATCTACCATAAACGAATTAGCAAAACTTGGTTTCTCTGCACCCAAATCAATGCTGCCAGAAGAATTATTTGGTATAGAATTCATCTCTATAAAAAGTATACTGATACTTATTCTTGGAGGCACCATGGTTGGCTTCGGATCAAGATATGCAGGTGGTTGTACCTCCGGCCATGCCATAAGCGGTTTGTCTGATTTGCAAATGCCTTCATTGATAGCGGTAATTGGTTTTTTTATAGGAGGTTTAACCATGACTCATTTTGTTTTCCCTTTAATATTTTAATCTACATGAAATTTATAAAATTTTTAATTGTTGGTATTATATTCGGCATTGTGATGTCAAAATCAGAAGCTATATCATGGTATCGAATTCAAGAGATGTTTCGATTTCAGTCGTTTCATATGTACGGAATTATCGGCACGGCTGTCGTATTAGGTGTGATTGGGGTTCAAGTAATTAAGAAGTATCGAATTCGCGATTTCGAAGGAAATGAAATATTGTTTCACCCAAAAGAAAAATCAATTATAAGATATCTGCTAGGGGGAACTATCTTTGGCTTGGGTTGGGCTTTAAGCGGTGCTTGTCCCGGACCCATGGTGGTAAATATTGGATATGGATTTTTAATGATGGGTGTTGTATTTCTGTCTTCAATTTTGGGAACATTTTTGTATGGGGTAATTAAAGATAAATTGCCACACTAAATATGGGTAATATGGAAAGCAATAAAGATTTACTCAAAGTAATTAAACAATTAATTGGATTGGTTGTTTTATTAATTGTTGCTATGGTCATTGTAGTGCCTATCGCCATATTTCAGCCTGATATGGCTTCGTGGTTTAAACAAAGTCCTGAACAAATAGCCAAGGAAGAAGCTATGCAAAAAGCACGTGAAGAGATGAAAGCTTCATCTAAATTGAAAGAAGAAGCAAGTTTATTTTGGCATGCAAATGATATGTCAGCGATTACTGATTCTAGTTTAAAAGCCCAATTAGAATATGGCAAAGAACTTATTTCACACACAGCAAAATATCTCGGACCTAAAGGCAGCGTCATGCAAATTACCAATGGTATGAATTGTCAGAATTGCCATTTAGAAGCAGGAACTAAGGCCTGGGGAAATAATTATGGGGCTGTGTTTAGTACCTATCCAAAGTACAGAGCAAGAAGTGGACAAGAGGAAAATATTTATAAGAGAATTAATGATTGTATGGAACGAAGCTTGAATGGGAAAGCCTTGGTTGAATCAAGCAAAGAAATGCAAGCCATGAAATCATATATCGAGTTTCTTGGAAAAAATGTGAAGAAAGGTGAGAAGGCCATTGCATCTGGAATTTTTGATTTACCTTTTTTAGATCGACCTATTGATCCGGTAAAAGGCAAGGAATTATATATTGCTAAATGTCAATCATGTCATCAGGAAAATGGTGAAGGGTTATTGGCAGTTGATAAAATTGAATATACTTACCCGCCTTTATGGGGAAAGCATTCTTATAATCATGGGGCAGGCTTATATCGTATGAGTCGATTTGCTGGCTATATTCGTTATAATATGCCACAAGGAGCAAGCTTTCAAAACGCCCAACTTACTGATGAAGAAGCTTGGGATATTGCGGCTTTTGTAAACTCGCAACAACGCCCATCTAAAAATCTTTCAAAAGATTGGCCTAAGATTGCTGAAAAGCCAATTGATCATCCTTTCGGTCCATTTGCTGATCAATTTACAGAGAAAGAACATAAGTATGGACCATTTCAGCCGATCAAGGATGAAAGAAAAAAACAAAAAGAAGCAAAAGATAAAGCCTTGAAGCAAGATACATTGTCGGATAAAAAAATTACTAAAATTTAAAAAATGAATTTCATGAAGAACATAATTTTTATTCTATCACTTTTGTTTATGACCTTGAGCATACAATCAATGGCAAAGAAAAAGCAACATAAAGTTATTTTTCAATTTACCAATGCGAATGATACGATGCAACAAAAAGCCTTCGTTAAGCAACTTGAAAACCTAAGCGAACATTGGCCTACTGCCAATTATGAAGTTGTTTTGTATAATCAGGGTTTGGAGCTTGTTATGAAAAGTAATACAGCGTATGTAGAAAGATTAAAGGCTTTGAAAAATAAAGGCGTTCGTTTTGTAGTTTGTGAGAATACCTTGAAGAATAGAAAAATAAGTAAAGATGTTTTTGACACTGAATTGGTAGAATACGTTCCCGCGGGAATTGCCGAGATTGTTGAAAAGCAAGAGCAAGGTTGGAATTATATTAAGGGCGGATTTTAAAAGCAATTACGAATTAGGAAACAATTACGAATAAGTGGAAATGAAAACTAATCATATAATTCAAAATAGAAGCTTTGCATTTGCTGTAAGAATTGTAAAATTGTATAAGTTTCTTTGTGAAGAGAAGAAAGAATTTGTTTTGTCAAAACAATTGCTCAGATGTGTCACATCAATTGTTGCTAATATTGAAGAAGCAATTGGTGGACATTCTGAAAAAGACTTTTTTGCAAAACTTGCAATTTCATACAAAGAAGAAAGAGAAACCAAGTATAGGATTAATTTATTAAAAGCGAGTGCTAGATGAACAGAGGAAGAAGCGAATCCTTTACTAATTGATATAGAAGAAATTTTGAGAATTATCGGTAAAATTCAAATTACTATAAAGTCTCATAATTCGTAATTGATAATTCGTAATTGATAATTTGTAATTTAAAAATATGAGTAATAGAAGAAATTTCATTAAGAATATAGGGTCGTTAGGAATAGGGGCTTCAATTGTTTCCCCTTTATCGGTTTTAGCAAATGATGCAAAAACTGAAAGCAATGATATTGTGTATGATGCAGAAGGCGAAATGGTTTCAAAAACAACTACCATCAGTATTTTGCAAACAACCGATGTGCATTGTCAAATACATCCTCATGATGAATTATTTTGGGAAAATGAAAAGGTAGTTTTTCGTAAAACGGGTGGCTATGCTTATTTGTCTTCTATGTTGAATAGTCTCAAGAAAAAGAATCCCAATACATTTATTATTGATACAGGTGATATGTTTCAAGGTAGCGAACTGAGTGTAAAAACAACGGGTAAAGCTTTTGTGCCTATTTTAAATGCCATGAATTATGATTTGTACTTACCAGGAAATTGGGAAGTAATTTACGGTAAAAAAAATATGCAAACTTTAATGGGGAGTTTAACAGCGCCTAAAATTTGCACGAACATGTATCACGATTTAGGAGAAGGGAAAAAGGGCGAACTTATTTTTCAACCTTATCAAATCTGGCATGTAGCCGGCGCAAAAATTGGATTTTTAGGTTATACAGATCCATTAGTTCCTATACGTCAAAGTCCAGTGTATAGCAAGGGAATTATTTATACAAAGCCGGAAGAAAATCTAGCGCATTATGTGGATGTATTAAAAAATCAAGAGCAATGTAGTTATATTATTATCATAGCGCATTTAGGATTATCGCAACAAATTGCCTTGGCTAATATGCCAGAATGTGAAGGTGTGAATTATATTTTAGGTGGCGATACCCATGAAAGAGTGCGTAAGCCTATAGTGTGTAAGTATTCAAAAGTAGTTGAGCCAGGTGCCTTTGGTTCATTTGTTGGTAAATTAGATTTACTTATTCAGGATGGAAAAGTTATTTCGGATCAGTATGAATTATTAGAAGTTTCGCCAGATAAATTGAAGGTAGAGAAAAACATGGCGAATTTATTACTTAAGCATGAAGAGATTTTTAGAGAAGATATCAATAAAATTATTGGCTATAGTACCATTCCGCTTTACCGATATTTTGTAGTTGAAAATCCTATTGACACCATGATTTTAAATGCACTCAATTGGAAGTTTCCTGATATTGATATTGTATTAAGTAATGGATTCAGATTTTGTCCGCCTCGCACAACACCCGATCAAACAGGGAATATTCCAATTACAAATGGGTATCTTTTTGACATGTTGCCAGTTGATAGTACAATTAGAACTGGCAAGGTAACGGGTAAACAATTGAAAGAATGGTTAGAAAAAGAGTTGAACAACGTTTTTGCAAAAGATGCTTCAAAGCGATTCGGTGGATGGGTTATTAAATTCAAAGGAATGAAAGTAAGCTTCAATGCCTTTGGCGAAATGGGGCAAAGGGTTCAACAAGCAACCATTCAAGGACAACCTATCGATGAGAATAAAATATATTCCATTTTAGCTTGTGAGCGCGAGGGCGATCCTGCTGATATGCTTTGTCGAATGAAAGGTGTACTAGATGCTAAAAATACCACAGCCACTTTACATTCTGCCATGCACGAATACTTAAAAGTAAATTCGCCAGTTACACCTACACCTCCTAAAAACGCTATAATTTTAGACGCCAAAGAAACTTTGTTATCACAAGTAAGTGGGGTTGATTATGTATTTAGATAATATAGAATCAAGCTAGAAGATGAGCATATTCAGATTAAAATTTCGAACAGTCATGTCAGATTAATTAATTTGAGTACTTTTAAACCATGAAGGAATTGTTCGCTTATTTTAATCAGTTTCAAAGAATTTCAAAGGAAGCAGAGAGCGAAATTGAAGCTATATCCTCCATCTTAAGTTTGTCAAAAAATGAAATTCTTCAACCCTTTAATCATACATGTAAAACTATTTATTTTTTAAAGCAAGGAATAGCACGTATATATTATTTAAAAGATGGGATTGACATCACCGAAGGATTCTATTTTGAAAATAGCTTAATTGCCCGCGTTGAGAGTTTGTTTACCGGTAGGCCAACAAAAAAAGCTATTCAAATTTTAGAAGATGCTGAAATTGTATCAATTGATGCAAAAAAACTTTTTGTGCTTTATGATAAGGATCCATTGATAGAAAGATTATTTAGAAAAATCTTTGAAGCAGGGTATGTGGAGACCATTTTTAGATTAGAAAGTTTACAATTTCATACTGCAGAAGAAAGGTATAATGATCTGCTTGTAAAAACAGATATTGTAAAACGTATTCCTCTTAAACATATTGCTTCCTATTTAGGCATTACACAAGTTTCATTGAGCCGAATAAGAGCACAAGTCAAGTAATTATTTATCATATGTTAAACAATTAGTTTTTTAAGTTATTCAACTTTGCTTACTCAAATAAAGCAAATGAAGAGTGAGGAGGTAAAACTTGGTTTAAAAGAAAATTGGAAGCAATTTACCTTATTAGTTATGGTGAATGCATTTGTGGGTGGTATGATTGGTATGGAACGTAGTGTTTTTCCACAGTTTGCTCAAGAAGTTTTCGGAATAGAATCTAAAACCGCTATTCTCTCTTTTATCACAGCATTTGGCATGACCAAAGCACTCGCTAATTATGTTGCAGGTCGATTTGCCAATCAATTCGGCAGAAAAAATTTGTTACTTGTGGGTTGGATATTTGCACTACCTATTCCGATCATCTTAATGTCTGCAACTAGTTGGAATATGGTTGTGTTTGCAAATGTATTATTAGGTATCAGTCAGGGTTTAACTTGGAGTAGTACAGTCGTTATGAAAATTGATTTGGTAGGTGAAAAAGATAGGGGCTTTGCCATGGGTTTAAATGAATTTTCTGGTTATTTGGCTGTGGGTAGTATGGCATTTTTATCTGGCTATTTAGCACATCATTTTGGCATTACGCCTTATCCGTTTTATATCGGTATTATTATTTCGGTACTAGGATTTATGCTTACGCTTTTTTGGGTTAAAGACACTAGACAATTTGTCAAACAAGAAGTGTCAATGAACAATTCAATTCAATACAAAAACATCTTTCTCGAAACTACTTTTAAGAATAAAACTTTAAGTTCTGTAACTCAAGCAGGGTTGGTGAATAATTTAAATGATGGTATGATATGGGGTTTATTGCCTATGCTTTTATTGTCGATGAAGTATAATACCCAAGATATCGGCGTGATTGTGGCAATCTATCCAACAGTTTGGGGTATTGGTCAATTATTTACAGGTAAAATGTCTGATCTATACGCTAAAAAGAAAATGCTCTTTTGGGGTATGCTATTGCAAGGTGTTGCTATCATGCTAATTCCTTTGAGTGAAGGTTTTATGATGATTTCTTTTATGTCGGCCTTGTTAGGTTTAGGGACAGCTTTTGTTTACCCAACATTTTTGTCAACGATAGCACAATCAACCAGTCCGCAACAGAGAGCTGAAAGTATTGGCACATTTAGGTTTTGGCGAGATATGGGTTATGCCTTTGGAGCCATCATTTCTGGAATAAGCGCCGATTTGTTTGGTAGTGAAACAGCTATCTATCTGGTAGGAGTAATTACTATTATTTCATCAATTATCATAAAAGTTCGGATGCCAAATGCTATCAAAACAGATAAGCTTTGTACCCCAATAGAAGAATTGAAATCAGCCTTGGCATAAAGTCAACCAATTTAACTGATTGATATTCGATCAAAGAACAAATTTGAATTATTTTATATACCCAATGCCATTCATATTGCCTTGGCAGAATTGAAGGGAAAAATGATCAATTAAATAAAAGAGAAGAACTTATTCCTGTTTGTACATGTAGAGGGTGATCGCATGAAGAAGTTCTGCTTTTAAAAACATGGCTCTACAACTACTTGGCTTTGTGTTGGCATAACAGCTTGGTTTGGAAAACAATAAAATAAACTGGATTGTAACAAAAGTAACGCATATAATGAAGTCAATGTAGTTGTTTTGCAGCTCAACAAAATGATGAACTTAGTGCGCAAATCAATCAGCTTATTTGTAATTTTGATTTTCTTCATCGGGCCAAAATTATACGCGCAACATCAAGAAATTACAGAAAAGCCAGAAACTTGGAAGGGCAAAAAGATGTCGGAAAATAAGGATAGTTCTTCAATTTTAAGTGTATTTAAACATGGACATTTTAGTGGACATTTTCGCTATTTTTCAATGGCAACCGACAATGCAAATCAACTTACAGATTATTATGCCAATGCTTTAGGAGGTGGATTGAAATTTGAAACAGCTAAATTTCACAATTTTCAATTTGGAGCTAGTGGGTTTTATATTTTTAATTTGGCTTCATCTGATTTTTCAAAACCTGATTCTAGTACCCATCAATTAAACCGCTATGAGTTGGCCTTGTTTGAAATTCCAAATCCAAGCAATAAAGTAAATATTGATCGACTGGAAGAACTATACCTAAAGTATAATTTCAACTCATCGCATGTAACTTTAGGCAGGCAGTTAATTAATACACCTTTTATTAATTTGCAAGATGGTAGAATGCGGCCTACCGAAGTCATGGGTATTTGGACAGAAATTAAGTCAATCAAACAAACTAAAATTGAAGGCGGCATACTTACTAAAATTTCGCCTCGAAGTACTTTAGAATATTACAATATTGGAG
>CAZSUF010000065.1:0-7218 GCA_964609875.1 uncultured Bifidobacterium sp. | reverse complement strand
TTGGGATTTATTCAACGGGTGTAAATATCGATGGTTCTAAATCGGGCTATAAAAATAATTTGAAGAGTGATTTCATTAGTGTTCTTGGCGTTACCCATCAAGCAACTCAACATTTGAAGTTGCAATGCTGGAATCAATATGCAGACAATATTTTTAATACCAGTATGCTTCAAGCCGAATATACCTATTTGTTGCCGAATAAATCTAAGCTATTCATGGGTATTCAAAGTATTTTTCAAACTGCAGTAAAGGATGGTGGTAATATAGAGGCATCAAAAACTTATATCAATAAAAATGCAAGAGCATTTACCTATGGAGCTAAAATAGTGTACACAAATACTAAGTTAGAAGCAAGTTTTAATTATAATCGAATTACCTCAATTGGTCGGTATTTGATGCCACGAGAGTGGGGGCGAGATCCGTTTTTTACCTTTATGCCTCGTGAGCGTAACGAAGGATATGGCGATGTACATGCTTATGTGATTCGAATGAATTATTTATTTCCAAAAGTAAAATTGAAGACAAATTTATCAGTTGGATATGTTGATTTACCTGAAATTGACAATTATCGTTTGAATAAATATAGCATGCCTTCTTATGGGCAAGTAAATTTGGATATTCGATACGAGTTCAGTAGTTTTTTACAGGGTTTAGATGCTCAATTTTTACTAGCTCATAAAATTAATGCAACCCAAGAAGAACAGCCAAAATCGCTATTTAATAAGGTTGATATGACCAATTATAATTTTATACTCAATTTTCATTTTTAAATGTAATTAGATAAGTCGTACTGTAGGATGCTGATTTTGATATCTACAATTGCTGTAATGATTTTCTTTGGGTGAGACAAGTTAGATCTATAATAAGGTCGAAAAAATATTGTAGTATTGTAATCTAATGCTTGTAATAAATGGCTTATAATATTATTTTAAATTTCGAGCAAAAGCTTCAAGAAGAATTCGCAGCTTTAACTGTTATGGAATTTAAAGAAGGAGATGAAATTATTACTTATGGAAAGCAACTTAAAATGATGCCATTTGTAACGAAAGGTATTATTAAAGTGTTTAAACGAGATGATGACGGCAAAGAAATATTGCTCTATTATTTATCTGCAAATGATAGTTGCAGCATGGCTTACAGTTGTTGTATGGAATCGAAGCTCAGCGAAATTAAAGCAATTGCTGAAGACGATGTGGAGCTTATCGCCATTCCTCATAGCAAGTTAGATGAATGGTTGTGCAAGTATCCCTCTTGGAAGTCGTATATTATGCAAAGTTTTAATGCCCGTTTTTTAGAGCTTTTAAAGAGTATTGAAAGTATAGCATTTAAAAAACTAGATGAAAGATTGATTAGCTATTTGCAAGAGAAAAGAAGGTTAACTGGTTCAGCCGTGTTGAAATTATCACATTATCAAATTGCAGATGATTTAGCCACATCAAGGGTCGTAATATCGCGTTTATTGAAGCAACTTGAAAATGATAAGAAGGTAATTTTGTATCGAAATGAACTTAAGTTGATGAATACTTTTTAGAGCTTCTTTTTTATGCTCCCAATTTTCTTTTCCGTCGCCGCAAGATTCGTTTTGGGAACCCTGCCAACTTTTGTTCGTGATGTGAGCTTTTTTTTATATCAATCTGAGGTTAAATAAATGTATTTTATAAAGAAGCGCATGGTTAAAAGTTGCGGAGGGTCCCCATGCAGTAAGATGACTTTTGACAAGAAATACTTGGGGGCATAAAAAAATATTTAATATATAACATTGGCTATAATCATGGATCATAAAAGGTTTAAACGTCTATTACACAAAGGTGGTATTGATAAAGCAACGCAAAGTGTCTATATTTACTTTAATAATTAAACAATCACCATGAAACAAATTTTATTTTTCGCCCTTTTTATTTTAGGGTTGCAGTATACAATGACTGCGCAAGTTGCCCCCATTCATTCCTACCTATTTAATGGAGACGCCAACGATGGAGTAGGTAGCAAACACGGTACTGTCAATGGGGCTGTGCTTTGTCCTGATCGATTTGGTAATGCCAACAGTGCTTATCAATTTAATGGGGTCAGTGATCATATTGTGTTGAATCATAGTTTTGGACCTTATTCAGAATTTAGTATCTCTGCTTGGTTTAAATGCACGGGTGCAACATCTGATCCAATTCAAGCGATATTTTCCAGTGATAATGGCAGTAAATTTATTCATATGAATTTCAGTACTTCGGGTGCGTCGGGGATGGCGTTATATGTCAATCCTTCTTCATCTATATCATTAACCACCACTTCAAATGCTTTAACTGTTTGGCATCAATGGACAATAACCTGCAAAACTGACGAAACAAAATTTTATGTGGATGGAGTTTTGCAAGGAGCTAGCACAGCAACTTTTACGAGTGTAGCTGCTGCCAATTTGATGCGCATTGGTTCGGGATATTTAAACGGAAGATTTTTCAAAGGGGTGATCGATGATATCAGAATTTATCCAAGCGCCTTGACCAATTTACAAGTGCTAGGGAATTGGACCTTCGAAAATGGACAACAATTTTTGAAACCAGGCAGTGGTCATTGTCTATATTTTGATGGGGTCAATGATTACTTACATTTTGGTAATACGCACATCCCGACTGGAAGTTTTACTGTAGAATTTTGGGTCAGAAATTGGGCGAGTACAGGTGCTTACCGTGAATTTGTTTCTCAAGGTGTTGGAGGGTCTGCTTTCTATATTGGCTTAGATCCCACTGGGAAGATACGTTGTGGAGATACATGGCAAGTCACGAATGTGTCTTTTCCCAATCAACACTGGACGCATATAGCTTTAGTGAAATCAGGCACAAATGGTTCTTTGTATATAAATGGCATGTTGCAAGCTACAAAAACGGGTTATTCGATCAATGCGGGTGGACCTATGCGTATCGGTAAGCAATATGGCGCATTAGGCGAATATGCCCAATGCTTTATGGATGAATTTAGAGTTTGGAATGGGGCTTTAAGTCAAACCCAAATACAAGAAAGAATGTGCAGAAAAATCACAGTAGATGATCCAATAAGTCCCTATCTTTTAGCCTATCTTAATTTCGATGAGCCAATATCATCAAGCTATACTTATGATGCTGCATCCAATGCAGACAATGGTATTTTATCGAATGGCACTGTTCGAACACTTAGTAGTGCACCTATAGGCAATGTAAGTGCATATCATTATGCAGGCGACAACTCTACAGTTACCTTAGCGATGCCAGGACGTGGAGATGAATTAACCAGCAGCGCGTTGTCTTATGCTCCACAAGGTACACAAGGAATACATGTTTATGCAGTGACGGAATTACCTAATACTACGAATTACATCCCGGGCCTCGGTGATAATAATCAATACTTTGGCAATTTTGTTTTTGGAGGAAATCCGATTGCAGATGTTAGTTATAACTATAATGGCATAGTGGGCGCTTCTGGATGTAATGAGGCAAGTTTGAAAATGTTTTATAGGATAGATAATACTATGTCGAGTTGGATCGATAATGGGAGCACCTTGAACACAACAACCCATACTATCACGAATCAGCTTGCACAAGGTGAATTTATTATTGGCTCTACTGGGTATCCTCTTTCGGCAAGTTCGGTGATAGTACCCCAGGTGATCAATCAAACCGAACATATCAATTGTGCTGGATTTTATTGGGATAAAGATCAACAAGTCCATTATGGGAATGGCAGTTATTCGGTGATTGATGGATGCTTTACTTATAATCTTACCACGATAGAAGATCAAGTGGAGTTAACAAGCAATTATGGGAATACACCCATATGTGAAGGAGGTGCTGTAACCTTGACATGTGATATTTATAACGAATATAATATTCAAATTACAGATGATCTGAATCCACCTATCACGTTTTCAGGTGTTAGTCATACTAATCCATTAATTGTTACTTTTTTTCCAACAACTACAACAACCTATACCTTCACGGCTGTACAAAGTTGGACAGGTTGTGTATATACAGCTACTAAAACCATAGAAGTATTACCAAAACCAACCATTTACTTAAACAATACGCCAAGCAATCCTTATTCATGCGGAGGCAGTGCGGTGACTTTATTAGCAACAGGCGATGCCGCTTCTTATACTTGGAATCAGGGCGTGTCGAATGGGGTTCCGTTTGTGCCTACTACTACTAAATATTATTCTGCTACCGCAACAGGTTCTAACGGTTGTACTGCACATGCTGCCGTGTATGTACCTACTTATAGTGCCTGTACATGCATCATGAATGTGTCGCTAGTTTTACAAGGACTTTATGATCCATCAACCTATGAAATGGTTCCGCTATTGTATAATTTAGGCATGCATCCCGATCCTTATGCCTGCGATTCGGTAACCATAGAATTGCATGATGAGATGCCACCTTATGATATGGTATATGCCCAAAAAGGATTGCTAGATATTTATGGAAATGTGCAAGTTAATTTCCCCTTCACTGCCATTGGAACTAACTATTTTATTGTTGTCAAACATCGTAACAGTATCGAGACTTGGAGCATGGACCCTATGCCAATAGTTGCGTTAATGGGCTATGATTTTATGTTTGACGATGCCAATACCTATGGCACAAATTTGATTGAATTGGATGCCGGTACTTTTGGGATCTTTACTGGTGATATCAATCAAGATGGTTATATCGATGGATTTGATTATCCGCAGTTTGATGCTGATGCTCAAAATAATGTAAGCGGTGTATATGTAGCTACGGATTTAAATGGCGATGGTTATGTAGATGGATTTGATTATCCAGTTTTTGATGCGAATAGTCAAAATAATATTGCGGTGAGTAGACCCTAAAGTGTAGTGTTTTAAGTGTTGTAAAAGACTGTCTTGTTGGGCAGTCTTTTTTTTTTGCTCCCGATGATTTTTGTAGTTGCCTGATGTTTTGTGTCGGGAACCCTGTCCGTCTTAGGTATCACATGATGTTTATACTCAAATGACCTAGCCCCGATTGTAGCAAGCTACCGTGTAGCGCGAAAAGCGGGATTAGCTCCAAGAATTTATTTTACATAGATTATATTTAAACAAGGGGTAATCTTCCATGTTAAATTTGTAGTTATTTTGTACACTAAAATACCGTTAAATAACGGGGGTAAAAAGGGTGCTTTCCCTCTAACAGTGCAACTTTTTTTTCATCAACTTTGTGTGTCTAAACAAATCACATCATCAAAATTGCATACAATCAAATTAAATCACATGAAACAACTTAAAATCTGCTCATTGGTATTACTTTTTATATTCAACATCAATGAATTATTTGCTGCACCAGTTTTTATTCCCGATGCCAATTTGAAGGCTGCATTGATAGCGCAGTCTCTCAATTTTGCGAGGGATCTTTCGAACAATCAAATTATTCCGGATGCCAACAACGATGGCGAAATTGATGATATTACAGAGGCTCCTTTGATCGGAGGCCTTACGCTTGCTTATCATAATATATATGATCTTACAGGTATCCAAGCTTTTGTCAACCTTGAAAGTTTGGATGTTTCATATAATAATTTAACGTCGATTAATCTTTCAATGATGACGAATTTACTTTATGTAACAGCATCGCATAATATGATTAATTTCGTTAATTTGCCTTATACATGGTTGCAGGTTTTAGATGTTTCTTATAATAACTTTTCTGGGTGGTATAATTTTAATTACCCTGCCCTCTATCTCCTCAATGTCTCATATAATTCTCTTGAAGGATTAACCTTAACACAGAATCCATCCTTACAGGAAGTCCATGCGGAGCACAATAATCTGCAAATCGTTCTTATGCCCGAAGAACCAAATTCGATATTTAATGGTCTTACACCCAAAACTTATTATTTGAATGATAATCATCTTACTTCTTTAGATGTAAGCAAAATTAATTCGGTACCCACTGTTTTGTATTTGCAAAACAATGATCTTAAAACACTTTATTTAAATAACGGCCAGCACAATCATAATTTGACGCATTCATCTTTGTCTATAGCCAACAACCCTAATTTAGAACTGATTTGTGTAGATGCCTTTGAGGGCAATGATATTCAACTTTTGGCCAACCAGCAAGGAATGAGTAATGTGTATGTAAGCACCAATTGTTCTGCCTCTAATACAAATGCTATTGAAGGTGTGGTGAAACATGATGCAAATAATAATGGGTGCGATTTAACCGATTTAGCTGTGCCTCATTTGAAAATGTCAAGTACAGATGGCGCCACCACCACTTATGCTTATACACAAGCCAATGGTAGTTATCATCTATATCTGCCAGATGGCACATTTACGGTGGCACCTGTGTTTAGCAATAGTTCTTTTGTGAGTACGCCTGCATCGGCTAGCACATTTGTTTCGGGTGGTGTAACTCAAACCGAAGATTTTTGTTTAACGACAAATACCACTTCGCATGATTTGTCAGTATCCATGTTGCCTGTAATCCCTTCCCGCCCTGGATTTTCGGCAACCTATCAATTGGTGGTGAGTAACGTGGGAAGTTCTGTTCAATCAGGCACGCTTACTTTAACGTATGATAATACAAAGTTGCATACGCTAACATCTACACCTTCTTATAATAGTGCCACAAGTAATCAATTAACTTGGTCATTCAGTAATCTTGCCCCTTTTGGAACTTACACTGTTCTTTTTGAACCTACAGTATTTGCACCACCTGTGGCTAATATCAATGAAGTGCTTTCATTTACTGGCACTGTGAGTACGTCAAATACAGATATTACGCCTGCAAACAATACATGCCACCTTCATCAGATAATTGTAGGTTCTTATGATCCTAATGATATTACTTGTGCCGAAGGTTCGTCAATAGATATTTCGACTGTGGGTGATTATTTAAATTATACTATACGATTTGAAAATACCGGCACCTATCCAGCTCAACATATTGTGGTAAAAAATACCATCGATCCTACAAAACTTGATCTCACATCTTTGATTCCCTTAACAAGTAGTCATGGCATGACAACTCAAATTGTAGGCAACGAAATTCAATTTACGTTTCAAAATATTTGGCTAGGGTTTACACCTTCAACCAACAAAGGATTTTTGACTTATAAAATAAAGAGTAACTCAAGTTTGGTGTTGGCAGATATTATCAATAACCAAGCAGAAATTTATTTTGATTTTAATCCGCCTATTATTACAAATATAGCTGCTACTCAAGTTGTAAATACCATTACTTCATCCGCTAC
>CAZSUF010000064.1:7787-16423 GCA_964609875.1 uncultured Bifidobacterium sp. | reverse complement strand
CAATTTGTGCCTTGATTTGATTGGTTGAAACACTCAAAGGCTTACAACCTGGATCATAGATAGCGCCAGGCGAACCAAGTAAGCAACCATCTATCCATGTAGTGGGTGCATTTTGGTTGACAGTATAATTCAAATTATCTAAAGTTCTACCTGTGCCATTACATAATGCCGGCCAGCCATTGCTTGATTCGATGAGCAAACTATAATTTAAAATTCCATTAGGAGAATAGATAGAAAATATTTCTTTAGTATTGTTGATATCAAGATTTGTTGGTCCTGATTTATTGATAGTAAATGGATAGGTAGAATTAAATTTTATATCATCGCTATGAATAATCACATAACTATTGGGAGGAATCGCTACCCCACTTGGTATGGTATAAGTGCTATTTGAAGCATTCAACTTAATTTTATAGCCCCCTATATTCAATGCAGCATTACTCTTGTTATATAACTCAAACCAATCGCCCGCATCGTTGGCAATGGCCGAACTATAATTTACTTCAGTGATGATAGGATTTTCTAAATCGCAAGGAACATAGGGCATACCAGGTGAACCACCTACACATCCTGCTCTCCAAGAATTATATTGGTTTGGCAAATTAGCCACATTAATAAGTTGCATAGTTCGTCCATAACCATCAGTAATTTCTGGCCAAGGAAATTGGTCATCGTATGTAACTCCATATACAAAGGCATTATTACTATCGTGCATCTCAATTCGTTGTCCGTTATTATTTAATTTAAAACAAAGAGGTCCGATCTTATTAGTTACTGTTGGATGTACTGTGGCAAATTGCAAACTATCTTCATACACAACAAGTCTTTGTCCAGGCCCTATGAAGGTGTTTGGAGGAATTACGCAATAAGATTCAAGACTATTTCCGTTTGTGATAATAGCTGAGGAAATATCTGCCACCGTAGTTCCGTAATTATAGAGTTCGATCCAATCGCCAGAGTTTAATGTTGAATCACTGTTGTAATTAATTTCATCAATCACTACTTTTAGTTGACTGATAGTATTGCAATTTCCGCTCCCTGAAGGCATGTTGGCATCAAGCCAGTTCATTCTTCCATTAATCCATTTTTTCATACTATCTAATTCACCCTGCCATGAGTTTGCAACCCATTGATTTGGCCACACATAACTTCCTATTGTTTGCCAAAGTGTACTGTCTAAATTTTTAGGCTGTTCAAGTAGATTTTTATAGACATCAATTTTTGCAAACAAGGTGTCAGTATGCAAGATATTTGATCTAAGTTCTATCCACCTACAATGTAATTTATTTGCGAAATAGGGGTCGGTAATCATCTGCTGTAAATAATAAGTCATACCCATATAACCAACACAGCCTTGTACATAGCGCCATCCGGCAGTATCCGCGTTACAATAATCCGCATTGCCAAAACTTAAATTATTATCCCATATAGGTCCCATCGTGAACTTTCCACATTTGCTATCGCGATCTTTGTGCATGAAAGTGCTTAGCCTATATCCATCTACATTATTAGCAATTTCATTCAGAATCAAGTAATCTATAAATGAATTGACATTCGCATACTTTCTATATCCTGTTGATGGTGAAGTAAAATTTACACTAAACAATGAATTTTCGAAGTTTGTGATATAGTTATGTAGGTAATTATTCTGTTGAAAGGTAATATCATCTTCATCGGGATAGTGATTAAGATAATCTACATTGTTGGGTGAAGTCCAATAATTTTGGGATGTAGCAGTTTGTTTATCAATTTTAAAAATGTATCCGCCTGTTAGGGCATCCCCTGTATTCATAGAAGAATCCATTTTTTCGATATCTACTCGCTTACTGTCTCTTTTAATTTTCTCTAACAATACATAAATTCCTTTGGCGGAACCATTGATATAAAGTTCTACAAATTTAGTTCGACTGGCGTACCACCCCATGGCATTTGCACATTCAAAAATTATTACATCACGCATAAACGATTTATCGGTGTATGGGTTCAGTAAAACCCAATCATTTTCTTCTGGCATATCTAATAAAGAAACATTGAGATTATTGCCAGCATTATCAACAGTAGAAAAGCCATATGGCTTTTTAGGAAAACCTTGCGATGAAGAACCTCTATACTCAATAGCAATTTTGCCATTATAATTATTGGCTACATCGGTAAAACAGTTTGGGTTTGTACCATTATCAACTATCCCCATATCACAGGTGATTCTTACATTATCTAAAATATTTTGCCCTAGCGTATTTATTTTTATAATAGGCAAATTTGTGCATTGTGACCTAGCAAGGGTGCTTAAAAAACAAAAAAGAAAAAATGCGATTAAGCCTTTCATGAGTTAAAAGTTAATAGGTCAAAATAAGGCTATTTGCTTAAAAAACGTCGATGAAGATACAAATGGTTCAAATACTGCGGTAAACTCAAGCTAATGAAGAATATATTTAATTGGGCTTAACCTGATTCACATTCTCTTTAAATGAATTTGAATCTGTATAGTAGCCTTGTTCTGTTTCGTCACCATCAACAGCTTCTTCTAAAGCACTTTTACTATTTTGTCCGGCTTCGTAACGATAATCGAAACCATCGCCATACCCGAATTCGTCTGCCACCACAACCACATCAAAAATTAAAGTATGTTTGGTGAAGGGAGGCGTATTTGATTCAAAGGTGACATAATGTTTGTTGTAGCCAAACAATCCTTCAGAGATGTATTTGATATTGATAATTCCGATTTTTCCCGCTTGTATAGGCCCTTTAGGAATTTCAGGAATTGTGCAACCACAACTTGCTTCTACATTAAAAATGGCCAATGGATTTTGTCCAGTATTCAATACTTTATACACTAAATCAATTTCCTTTTTGTGTCGAATAGGATAGTAATGTTTAATTGAATCGATGACACGCAAAGTTGTTTTTGGAAGCTTAGATTTATCTGGGTTAATATTACATCCCCATAATCCAACAACGATAAACATTAAACTTAGATATATTTTACTCATGGTATTGAATATTAATTTCATCACAAGCTATACTTGGTTTTTTTGAAGGATGATATTGCCAAACTGGTAAATCAGTTCCATAGGTTGCAATAATACGCAAATAGTGAATATCTTTTGGTAATTGAAATTCGATCGTTTCTGGCTTTGGTGATTTGTCGTTACTTTCTATTGTTCTTTTGTTCTCTATCAAACTCATTTGTGTGGCATTAGCACCACCAAAAATTTGAATAGATTTTGGCAAAAATATAAAATGCTTAGGGTCGTGTAAGAAACGAATTGTCAAGTTTGGATTTCTTGTAAATTGTAGATCCGAAAATAATACATCCATGGGAGTATTATTAAAGATCAACCAATTTAAACTATAATCTCTTCCACCATACAATCCGTCTGTGAGTGTTTTTTCGTAATTAGCAGGATAGCTAGGATCGAACTGCGTATTGAATGAAGGCACATGGTTCCAAATTAAATTACTTGTCTTGCTTTGCTGGAAAAATTGTTTGTAATCGTTCAGATAAGTATCCACTGAATCATGAATTTCATTGAGGTAAACAATTTCATTTGCTTGCATCCATCTTTTTAATTTGTCGACATTAGCTAAAATATCTGTTTTCATATCCCAACTTGTTTCATTCAAAGCAGTAGCATATCCTTGAGGATGAATACCTTTTGATTGTTCAAATTGCAGCATCAGCATTTCTAGGCAAGCAGTCAGTTTATGAATATTATAATAAATATTTTTATCCATTTCTTTTTCCAACAAAAGTTTTTTTCTAAGCCCAATTAAAACAGCCTCTAATTGATCGTATTTCAAATATGATTTTTCTGACATTTTTACATTGCCATAAATATCTAAACTAGCCTTATTCTCCATCAAATTATTTTCACATTGCTGGTAAAATTGTTCAATCTCATGTCCATAATCTCCATAGAAGGATTCAAAAAAATCGCTTCTTACTTCTACTAAATTAATAGCGGGGTTCCATAAACATTTGGCAATAGCATAGTTTTTCCATTCTTGAAAAATGCTATATTCATATTCACTTCCTTGTTCAAAAACACCTACAATTCCTTTACGTTTAAAGTAGGCTAAATCTGATTGCAAAGCAGGCATATTTGGAAAGACATCAAAATAATTTGTATACTGAATTGGATAATCCCATATCATAATTTGAGGACAAACTTTTTGCCAATTATTCAAATTAGTTTCAAATTTATTAAATCCTTTTTGCTGCTCTAGAGGAATACCTTTAGGGTAATCTATCGTACTAAGCATAACAGCAGTATTAGATTTCATTTTACTTTGCTGAGGTGCTTGCAAAGTGGTAGCATAAGCCAATGTAACAAAAACCAATTGCGGAAATTCCCCTGCCAACTGATTGACAAGTTGTATCACACTAGCAGATGCGCCTTGGTTAATATTCACTTTTTTGCAAGCATCACACGAACATATAAGTGCATTATCGTTGGCAGAAATTGACCAATATTTTGCTGTTTGGCCCTGACTTAACTGAAATTCAATTGCCTTCTTAATCCCTTGGAACAAGGCTTGGTTGGTAAAACAATATTGCTCTTCATTCCGTTGACCTTGAACCAGCGCGTAAGCAGAAGTAGGTAAGTTCACGCGGGCCGTCTTCAGCAATTTAGGAAGATTATGTCCCCAACATCCCCAAAGATTATCTAAATGATGTACGCGATGCCAATGTTGATATTCCTCTTTATTTGACGAAGGAAAAAAGACCTGTCTAAATAAAAATGCTGGCTTCCCAACTTCCTTATATTGGGTTGGGATATCAAATTGCGCAGGCTTAGTTGCAAAGGAAGGTCTTTCATCAAATTTTCGTTGATGCAGAAAATTTTCAATAAATGTATAGACGCCAAAAATAAGTCCATCCTCAGCGCCTCCCGCAATTACAATATTATTGTCTATACTTTGGATTAAGTATTCTTGTGCTTTAATAATTTGAATGATGGAAGAAGACTTTTTTGTTTTACCAATATAAATACTTCTTTTATTAGACTCTGAAGTTTTGGTTGAAGACTCCTTCATTATTTTTATTAAGTTACCCGTGACCAATTTAAAAGCAGCCTGTAAAACATTAGCGGCCTTTAATTCTTCGGTATTTGCATGTTCGGGAATAATTATCTCTGGGTAAATCTGTTTACTATCATCTAAGAATACAAAAACTGAATCTGCTTTGCAAGAATACAAACTGGGAAGTAAAATAAACAAGCTGATGCAGAATATTTGTTTCAATACCTTTGATTAAAACCTTCTTAAAAGGGTTAAAAATAAATTATACTGATTTGCGTATCCAGATTCAGTTACACGAATATTATTCCAAGTTCCTAAAACACCTAAAGTAGTTCGGTATTTAAATTCTTTTTGATAACCAGCACCTACATACCTTGATACAATGCCAATAAATTTATTTAATAAAAAATCTAAACTTTTATCATCTGGTGGAGTTCCCCAACCTCCGATCACAGTAAAATATTCGGATCGGTTATTCATATAAAATCTTCCTGCAAGGCGTCCTGCATTATACAAATACTTTCCATCAAACATGAGGTAACCTCTAAAATTTAGCCAAATGTCATTGTATGTTTTAGCAAGTCCGCCTAATAAAGAATAGGTTGAGAAATCTTGGAGTCTTACAAAACGTAAACCTCCTTCAACTTCATAATCTTTGGGCAAGGCCCTATACAAAGAACCCGATATTTTAAAGAATGGGAATAAGGCTTTATTGGCAATCCCGATATTCATTTCAGTGTACATTTTTTTGTCCAATTTATGAAACCAATCCATTTCGTGTTGTAAGGCTGTTCCATTATTTCGTGCTGCATAATTCATTCTGAAGGTAAACGTATTATACTTGTAGAATCTAGAGTATTGTAATGACGCTACACTATTTGTCAATTGTATAGTGTCGAAATATGATCTTAAAAATAAGATCCCTCCTTGGTTCTTGAAATTCTTTGCATTTAAATAATCTGCATAATCTTGATTTGATCTTGTTAAATTAGATTTGGCAACTAATTGATTCATGTAAGATGCAGCTGAATCAAATTGATTTTTGATTTCAAAGGCCACTGAACTTTTGTATAAAAGTTGTGGGTTTTCAGGATATAAATCAAGTCCATTTTTGATATAAACGAGGGCCGAATCTGGGTTTTTCTGCTCGAGATATAAATTGATGATTTTATAAGTAGATACAGTATCTGTTGGATCAAGTTCGTAATTCTTTTTATAAATATACATGGCCGAATCCTTTTCATTTCTTCGCTCAAAACTTTTTGCGTATTGATTTCTGTCTTCTATCAATGAGCTTTTTATTTTGTCGTTATATGGATAGGTTTGTTGTAATTTATCTAAGGCTTCAACAGATTCTTTATTTTTCTTTAAAGCTTGCAACATGCCTGCACGCTTTAATAAGATTTCTTTGTTGTCTGGATAATAGGTCAAAGCTAAATCTGCATAATCAATCCCATTTTGATATTTCTTTGTTTGATTAGAAATATTCATAGCATAGGTAAATGCTTGAAAATTATCTTCTTCATTCAACAAAATTTTATCAACCATGATAATAGCACTATCATATTTTTCTTGTTCGATTAATTTTTTAGCGATGGGCAAAGAAAGATTAGTGTATGTTTCTTTGTATTTTGAATTCCTTGGCAATGATTGAGTTGCTTCTAGAGCACCTTCAAGATCACCCATAGTTTCGAGCAATCCAATTTTACGGAACTTATAATTTTCATTCCTTGGATAATTTCTAATTAAATCATTTATCGTACTTAATGCTTGAGGATAATTTTTTTGTTGATTATAAATTGAAAATAAATATTCTTTGGCTAAAGGTTGGGCAGAAGAAAAGGCATTTACTTTTTTGAATATTTCTTCAGCTTTATCCCATTGTTGCTCGGCTACAAAACCTTTACCTTGAATGAGGGCAAGATCTAAATACTGTTCTTGAAAATCTTTATTGCCTCGGTTTTTTTGATAAAGCTTCTCGGCCAATGTAAAAGCAGGGCCTTCTTTATGTGTAGCTCTTAGTATAAAAAATTTCTTTTGTAACAGATTATTATCATTCGGTCTTGATTTTAATGCTTTATCGATATATGTAGAAGCTTCTTCATATAAGCCTCGAGAAATAGCTGTGTTAATTACATACGACCTAGCTTCTTCATCATTCGGATTGTTTTCTAAAATTCCTTGATACATGGCATAGGCATCATTATTTTTTGCTTGTCTAGCAGCTTGATACCTCAAATTATTAATATAAGGTTGATACCCTGCTCCTGCATATTTTCTTTGTATACCTGTCGCGAAATCAATGGCCTCATTATATCGCTTCATCTCTTCAAGTAATCCTAATTTTTTAGAGATAAGATATTTATTCCCGGGAAATTGTGTTAAGGCATTTTCGGTTGCACTGAGGGCTTCATCTTTGCTTCCTGCTTTTATATGTGTATTGATCAATTGAACATGCGCATCATAATTTTTCGGATCACTTTTCAAAAGACTCAAAATATCTTCCTTAGCCTTGTACACGTTACCGCTTTTGACAGATTCATTTGCCTTATTTAATGAATAATAACTATTTAGCTTTTGGGCATTTGAATCATTTGGAAAAATAGCATATAATCGATTGGCTAATCTTTCAGCTTCATGTTTTTGACCAATGCTTTCATAAATAGAAATTTTCTTCACCCACATTTCATTATCATAGGGACTATGATTTAAAAATTCATTGATATGCCATAACGAAGCAGAGTAATGTTTTGCTTCATATTCCACATTGACTATTCTTCTTCTTGCATCCCAATTGTGTGGTTGTACTTTAAGAATAAAAAGCAATTCTGTTCTTGCTTTATCCAATTGTCCATTTAATAAATAGGCTTTAGCCAAGAGATTGTGAATATCCATGTTTTTGGGTTCTGCTTTCAAACCTTTTTCACAATAACCTATGGCAAGTACAACATCACCCGCCTCTAAAAATCGTTTGGCTGATTTATAATAATCTGTATCGCCTTGTAATTTATTTTGTTTGTTTTGGGCAAACAATGTTACAGGAATAGCAAAAAATAGGATGAGTATAATTCTTCTTAACATACAATTTTATTCAGTAGTTTGAATGACTTCAGGTTTTTTATTTTGTGTATTTGAAGATTGTCTTGTCATAGATCCCCATTCGTGAGTTCGTTGTGTAAGATATGACCAATATCCTTTTATAGCAAAAAACACAATCAAAGGATGATAAATAAAAGGTTCCAGAAAACCCATCAAAAGTAGTTTCATTACTTCCCACCAAGTTCTATAATATTTAAAGGTCAATTGATCCCATAAAATGGCCAAGGTCGAAATCATGACTGCGAATGTGTACGTAAATGTAAAAAGTATAGCAGCCATAGACCAATTTACTTGATTGGTGATAACCAGAAAAATGAAAAACAAGATGCCAAAAAACTCAATAATTGGAGCTATAAATTCAAAAATAAAAGCATATGGATATACAACTAAGCCAAGCTTTTTATATTGTGGATTAAATAATACTTTACGATGTACATAAAATAATTGCAGCAGCCCTCTCCCCCAGCGGGTTCTTTGTCGATTTAAAATTCTTAAATTAGGAGGGCCTTCTGTCC
>CAZSUF010000064.1:0-7777 GCA_964609875.1 uncultured Bifidobacterium sp. | reverse complement strand
ACCTTTAACCGCAATATCTTTATCAAATAATCCAAGTCCACCAGACACATTGGGTACACAATTTACCAGTGACCATCCCATTTTACTTAACAAATAAGCTCGCAAATATTCAAGTTCTTGAAAACGAGCAACCAAACCTCTTGGAGGCCTAACCCTTGTAATAATTCCTTCATCTGTATCGCAACTATTTGACATCCTTAAGGTTGCGCCTACTGCTATAACTTTTTCGTTGCTCCCTAAAATGGGTTTTACCATCTTCAATAAGGTGTTTCTATCGAGTAAGCAATCTACATCTGTACATAAATAATAGGGAAAAGTAGAAGCATTGATACCAGCATTCGAAGCATCGGCTTTAGATTTGCCATTTTCTTTATCTACCACAGTAAGGATGGCGAAAGCAGGATTTCTTGATTTGAAAATTCTCTTAAAAGGTTTTGTTTTAATTTTCTCCACATAAGCAAATGGGGTTTCCTCCATTTCAAATTCTTTGATCAATAAATCTAAAGTTTCATCGGTACTCCCATCATTTACAATAATTACTTCAAATTTTGGGTAATTCAAAGTCAACAAAGACCTCACATTGGAGATAATAGTAACCCCTTCGTTAAAGGCAGGTGCCACCACAGAAATACCTGGGGTTAGAGGCGAAGACATAATATAATTATCGTCTAGTTCTAAATTATACCGTTGATATTTTCTTATAGAAATAAAAGAAGCAAAGGCTAAAAATATATAGCTCGCGAATAAAGCAAATCCGTAAAAAAATACGAAATACTCATAAAAGCCTCTGATATGTTCAAATACAGTCATCTACTTAAATAAAATTAATGGATTCTCAATATGTTTTAAAACAAGCTTTCCTAGTTCATTGGTTTCATGCTCAAGTTTATCTAGAATTTGTCTTCCAATACTTCCATGAAGCATGATCGAGTTAGCAGAAATTTTTCGAGTATCCATACTAGATCCATGTTTAAACTCATCTTCTAAAAATTGTAATGATCTTCCGGTTTTAAATTTCCCTAGTGTATTTAAAATTTCAACCTGACAAACTTGCGGTTGATTCGGATATAATTTTTGTAATACTTCCTCAGATTCAATGGCATTCAAATCTCCTAAAGTTTGAATCGCTTCGGCTCTTAAGGTATGGTTTGGTGTGCTTAAAAAGTTGATGATGGTAGGTACACTATCATTTTGTTTGAAGTAGGCACACATTTTAAGACAAAAACTAACAATAGATTGGTTTGTAGAGTAGGTAATCCATTTACTAAAGTTTGGAATAGAAACATTTTCAATAGTTTTAAGATGTGTCAGCAAAGAAATTTGATCCCATACAGAAAGGTCATCTTTAGTTTCATCAAAAAACTTAAAGGGATCGTTTTTACTTAACTTCATGTAAGCCGTACGAGCTTCTAAGCGAATTTTACGGTTTCGGTTATAAGTAAAAGGAAGCAAATCCGACTCATTTGCCGACACGGCCAATGTGGCTAGTTCTTTAAAGGCTTTTATTTTTTGTTTGGTTGAAGAAAACTGAAGTTTATCTGAAATATGCTTATCCAAATCAAGCACATACATGATTCTAAGAATACTTTCGTTATTTTCTACTTGATAATTGTTCTTACAAACAATGAGTCGCTCTGTAACAAGGTCTAATTTACTTTTGTTTAATTTCCCAATTTCCTTTGTAAATTCATTTTTGATTTCAAAAGCTTCAATATTTGGATCAGAAGAATACAAATATTTGATGATCAAGGCATCAATTTTAGGAAAAAGTTTATTCTCTCGTCTAACGTTACGATTATATTGATATCTAATAATAGCAACAATGGAGAAAAACAATATCACCAAAAAAATACTGCTAAGTATAAAAACAATACAAATCTGAATAATTAGGGGTAGTGAAAGAATGCTGGCATACAATACATATAAATAATCATAAATATAGTTCATTTCAAATGCTTCTCCTTTCGTTGTAGAATAATCAGCACAAAGTAATATTTAATAATCAATAAAACGCAATTCTGAACCTTATTTTTAAATCAAATTAGGCAAACCTATAAATTCAATTTCTATTAAAAATGCCAGCTTTAGTTTGCAAGCGCCCTCTCTTTGACAAGCTTATGTATTTTTTCTAACAAAGGCACAAACATGACTGGCTTCTGAATGTAAGCGTCATAGTAAATATCTTCATCCAAATTAACAGAAACGATGCTGCTGGATGGAGAAATTAGCATGATTGGAATATGGCATGTGGAAGAATTCGTCTTCATTTGTTTCGCAACTTCATACCCGTTGTTTAAACGAAGCTGAGTGCTACAAATGACTAAATGATAGTTTTCCTTGTCAAGCATACTTAACCCAGAACTTCCGTTTGAACATGCAGTAATGTTATAACCTTCATTCTCAAGAAAATAGGAAATTGAGGCGATGAAGAATGCGTCTTCGTCAATGATTAAAATGTTTTTCATAATATTTAGAAATCTAAATTACCTGATTTGGTTAATTAAGGTAAATTGAAAGTTTTGTTATTGTAAACATATTCCCAACATTGGCTATAACTCTTTGACAATCAACTTAATTGCTTTTCATAAGCATTTCTTAATTCGTTGATTTTATCTTTAAGGGTATTAAAATTTATAGGTTTCTGAAAGTAAGCATCATAAGTTATTTCATCATTCGAATTGATCGAAACAATATTATTAGCTGGTGATACTAAAACCAGAGGAATATTTCTTAGTTTTTCGTCATGCTTTATGGCGTTTGCAATTTCGTAACCCGATTTATGTTTCAATTGGGTGTTACAAATAATAACATCATAGTTGTTTTTCTGAACGAGTTCTAACGCTTCTTTTCCGTCTTTGCATGTTTCTGTTGTAAATCCTTCATTAGAAAAGAAAAATCCAACTGAATTCGTAAAAAAAGTATCCTCGTCAATAATAAGTAAAGTAGGCATAATATTGAGATTATGGATTAAAGATACACCTAAAAACTAAACTGAAAAACATATTATTCTCTAATATTTTACACATTTTATTATCAAATGATTATATATTTATAAATATATTAATTATATTAATTCGTAATATTAAATAGGCTTGTAGTCAGTGAACAAAAAAGTTAAAAACAGTTTGAAATCGGTGCTCAATTTCCATCATCTCATATTCTCTGCCTAGAAATAAAAATCACTCTTAAAGATAATTGTAATTTTTTTATTCATGTATTTATTTACATTTCTTTTCGGTTTGAATCCTAATTGATTTCATACTTTTGTTGAACTATGAACTTGAATAAAATTCAGCTTGTCTTTTTGCTTCTTTTCTTGATTTCATGCGAAGAAAAAATACAGAACCCCAAACCCATACCCATGGGTGATCCAAATTCTATCATCACAGAAACTGATACTCAATACCTTAAAAACTTTACGAATGATATTTCACCAACTCGAAAAAAATCTAGTGAAAGCCAGATAGCTTCCATGATGGTGCAGGTTGATAGTTTAAAAAGCACCCAAAAGTTAGAGGATGAAACTTCAAACAGCGCTCCCATAAACGGCTTTAATATCAATTTTAACGAATGTAGTGTTGTGTTTAATAATTTATACGCTCATGCTTTAAACAACACACAAGACGAAAGAAAATCGAATAGCGTTTCCTACTTAAAAGACGGCGGCGAACTATTAGAAATGAAACTCCAAATTACTGGATTAGATGAAATTAAAGTAGAAGAAAGATTGACTTTACAACTTGCTGTTGAAAAAGAAGGCGAAAGATATATACTGTATGATTTAGGAAAGTATATCACACAATGGTATAACCTTGCTGGAAAAGACCGAACCTTTATTTCGGTAGGGAATAATAGTCTTGAATTTAATGAAGTGAACCAACAAAAAATTAAGAACGCCTTAGTTCGAGAACTTAGTAAAAAGAAAAAGAACAAAGAAAGCACAGCACTTTGGATGAAAGCGATTGAAAACACGAAGATTTATGCTGATGCTCCTTGCAAAATTCTCATTAGTTCTGCTCAATGGCGAATCACAGGAAAATCGAAAAATAAAAGAGTGCAAAAGTTAATTCAATTTGATCAGACGAATTAATACCGATTGGAATTTTGTAACAGACCAATTTTTCGTACCTCAAATTGTTCTTAACAAAATAACCATCGGCATATACCACTGTAAGATTTGGTCTGCGACACAAATCACATTGGTATAATTCGAAAAGCATGAATCAACTAGCTTGCCTGTATTGCGGCAACGATAGAACGAAAATCCCATCTCGTTCTTCAAAACGAGATGGATTGCAGTGATAGCGTGTGTGCCGCCCAACTAATTTTCATGAAAAGATTTTTCAAGTACGGCAATAAATAAATGATCGCCGCCAAATTTTGCGCCTGAAATGAGTTGTTGCGATACAATTTTAGCTTGATGCAACTTCAAAAACTGTTCCAAGATACCTTCATTTTCTTCTCTAAAAACACTGCAGGTAATATAATACAAGATACCGCCTACTTTGAGATGACTCCAAGCTTGAAGGAGTATTTTCAACTGAAGTTCTTGAAATTCGATCAACTTGCTTTCATTAAAAAAATAAAATTGCTCTGGAGAACGGCTCCAAGTTCCGGAACCCGAGCAAGGTACATCACAGATTATTCGATCAAATTGCACACCCTTTAATTCATCTATCTCAACAGAGGCATCGGCCAAACATGATTTATAATGATGTTGATAGCCATAGCGCTTCATTCTGGCATGCAAATTTGTCAAGATACTCGATCTGATATCAGAAACTAATAAATCTATTTGCGGGCATTTATCCAACAACATAATTGATTTTCCACCACTCGCGCAGCAACAATCCCACCATGATTGTCCTTTTTTAGGATTAAAAAACTCCCCTACTTGTTGTGAAGCGTAATCTTGAATGACATAGGACGAATCTTCAAGAAAGTCTGCAACCGGTGTGTTTGAAGCTAAGGCAAAACACTGTTGATTTATTTGTTTTACCTGCACATTTTCTTTCAAGAGTTTTTCTTTAATTTGATGTGGATCTTTTCGTAACCTGATGAAAACTTTGGTAGAAGAAAAAAGAAATTCCACATACGATGCAGTATCAAGTGTGCCGCTCCAATGAAAATTATCATGAGGTTGAATTTTATACGCCTCTTGTACAAATTTTAATTTCTCTTGAAAAGGTTTAGCATCATAATTCAATAATGGGGGTTCTGTTTTTTCTATAAAAATACGAGGCAATTTATTGGCAAGAAAGGCACCAAGCAACATTCTTTTTCTTACTTCAAGATGCTTTGCTGAAGGGCCTATACGATATATTCCATATACAAGTTCGGCAATAATTTTCCGATCTCTAGAACCTAATTTTTTATTGTTTCTAAAAAATTCTTTCAAAAATAAATGCAAAGGCATTTGAAGTTGATATACTTCAAATAAATGAGAGGCCTTATCGAAATAGGATTCTACAAACATGCCATGAATTGAAATCCTAAGAATTCATTTTGTGTAAAAAGCATCTTACAATTAATAGAAATTTCCTTTCGACAAAGTCCGATACTTCGCTGCACCGGCATTATAATTCTAGTAATAATTTTGCAGGATCTTTTCCAGCAAGTAATAACATCGGATTCTCCAATAATTCTTTTACTCTCACCAAAAAGCCCACACTTTCTCTACCATCAATAATTCTGTGATCGTAACTTAAAGCCACATACATCATCGGGCGTATAACTACTTGACCATTTAAAGCCATCGGTCTTTCTTGAATCTTATGCATGCCTAAAATGGCGGATTGCGGAATATTAATAATGGGCGTACTCAACAAGGAACCAAATACCCCACCATTGGTTATAGTAAAGGTACCACCCGTCATTTCCTCGATAGACAATTTATTTTCTTTAGCTTTAGTAGCTAATTCAACCACCTTACGTTCGATATCTGCCATGCTTAAACTTTCTGCATTTCGAATCACAGGTACAACCAATCCTTTGGGTGCACTTACCGCAATAGAGATATCACAATATTCATGATAAATTAATTCTTCTCCATCAATATAAGCATTTACAGCCTTCCACTCCATCAAAGCGATGCTACAAGCCTTGGTAAAAAAGCTCATAAAACCTAAGCCCACTCCATGTATTTCCTTAAAACTATCTTTATACTTGCTTCTTAATTCCATGATGGCACTCATATCCACTTCATTAAAGGTGGTTAACATGGCAGTGCTATTTTTTGCTTCCACTAATCTTCGACTAATGGTTTTACGCAAATTACTCATCTTCTCATGCTTCTCTTCTCTGCTATTTAAAGATTGTCCAGGTAACATCCCTGGCTTTTGCAGAGCTGCTAAAACATCATTTTTAGTAATTTTCCCCAAAGGTCCACTACCCTTCACTTGACTTACATCTACATGGGTTTCGGCAATCATTTGACTTGCTACCGGGGTAGCTTTGATTTCTGCAACTGGAGCCACTGAAATTTTTGAAGGTTCCACTTTAGGCACTTCAGCAATTTTAGGGACTTCCTTTACGGGTTCCATATTTGCTGGTTTGGGCGCATTCTCATCAATTTTGCAAGCTAAGGCACCTATGAGCAAGGTATCGCCTTCTTTGGCTACATGAATTAGCTTTCCTGCTTTTTCGGCATTTAATTCGAAAGTAGCTTTTTCACTTTCCAACTCGCATAATACTTCATCTCTTTCAACCCAAGCCCCATCAGGCTTATTCCATTTTACAAGACTTACTTCATTGATACTTTCGCCAACTGGGGGTACATTCAATTCTATCATTATTTGGAATATAATTCGATTAAGGTTGCGAATTTCGTTAAAAAAGCTGATAAATAAAACAATGCTGTAAATTATCATGACAATGTGCCTTTACAAAGTCAAAGTCAAAAATTTCATTAACGCTACAATTGCCTAATCCTTGATAAAGTTTGATATCTAGCGCCTAATTTTGCTTCAAACATTTTGGATTCATGAATAAGCCGATTTTAAAAGAATACTTGATAAAAACTTCTGAGTCCAGAAATTTTACCTTACTAGAAGATAATCACGAGTTAGGACATTTATTATACCCTAATTGGTTTTCATTTAAAGCCGAAATCATACTTTCCGATTCTTCTACCTACCAAATTGGGCCTGTTGGATTTTGGGGTACAACCATCGAATTAAAAAAAGATGATGCAATTTTATTAAACTTTAAAATGGATTGGAATGGTCATATCATTCTCAAAACTTTTTTCGATGGCATAGAAACTGATTTTGTATTTAAAAACAAAGGATTTTTCAAACGCAGTTATATTTTACAGGATCAATTCGACAAAGAATTATTATCCATTCAGCAAGATTACAAATGGGATAAATTGAAATATGAATATCAACTCAGTGCTGACACTATTTTTTCAAATCCTTTACACAATTATATTTTATTTTTAACCTGCGTTCATTGCGCCAATTATTTTACTTCAATCGGTACTACGGGAGCAACAGCTTCTTTTTAGTTTAATCATTTTTTTTGGGTGGCACACAGGCTCTCCGCTGCTACTCCTCCCACGCGAGGCGCATGGTGCGGGGTATCCGCTACGATCCTTGCCACAAATACAACAGCACAGCTCCTCTTGTAATATCCGATTTCATGTTGAACATCTTGAATAAGGTTTCCCGATGAACGCTAAGTCAATTCAATGACATGTAATACCAATGTGATTTGTGTCGTAGACCAAATCTTACAGTGGTATATGCCGATGGTTATTTTGTTAAGAACAATTTGA
>CAZSUF010000063.1:8769-16444 GCA_964609875.1 uncultured Bifidobacterium sp. | reverse complement strand
ACTTAGCAGCGCTGATATTGTTTTAGCTAGTAGTGGGAATGGGAACTCGATTCCTGGGAATGTTTGTCAATCCATCGCCATGTTAAATTCAGACAATATCACCTTCATGAATACACCTTGTATTCCTATGTTAAAGATCAACGATTTAGCGGCAGGAACTGGACTTGGAAATACACAAGTATGTGTGAATGTGGCATCTTCAAATATTATTGCCAACAATGGACAAGTGTTTGCTCCAAGGTCTTTTGTGATTACACCTACAGTTAATGAAGCATCTAATGTCGTATTTTATCTCACTCAAGACGATTTAAATGATTATAATGCCTTCAGTGGTTCCTTATTACAAATGCCAGTTTCAGGAAACAATAGCGACCCAAATATTGCCAATGTTAGAATTGCCCAATTAACTGCTGGAAACATAACTTCTGGCACTTATACAACCTTAACTCCTAGTTCGTTTGTTTGGAACAGCAACGATCTTAGATGGGAAGCTAATTTATCTGTCAATTCATCTGCAGGAAGTTATTATTTCTTAACGAATCCAGCTTGTAATTTAACTATGCCTGCAGTAAGTGTAAGTAACATTACTTCAAATTCTATTTTACTCAATTGGACTGCTGTAGCTGGAGCATCTGAATACGAAATTCGATTTAGACCTATTGGTTCAACAACATGGAATTCGACAACTACAACAACAAATTCAAAAAGTATCATAGGATTATCGCCTTCTACAGCGTATGAAGCACAAAGCAAAGTAAGATGCAATGTGACAAGTTCAGGACTTTGGGGTAACCTATTTACTTTTACAACTTCTGCTGCATCTACTACATGTCCAATACCTACAGGCTTGATTGTAAGCGCGATCACATCAACCTCAGCTCAAATTAATTGGAACAACATGGGCAATCCAGCGAGTAGTTATGTATTAAGATCTAGAGTTGTTGGATCTAGTACTTGGTTAAATGCAGGCTGTCCAACTAATAGTCGACTTTTATCTAACTTAACACAAGGAACAAGTTATGAAGTGCAGGTAAGTTCTTATTGCGTTACTTTAGGTCAACAAACAGCCTATACAGCTTCTGTAAATTTCAATACGCCAGCGCAATGTACCATCCCTACTGGAGTTTCAGCTACGGGTATCACATCGAATTCAGTCACTATTGTTTGGAATGCCTTGGGCTCACCAACAACAAGTTATGTTTTAAGATACAGAATTCAAGGATCAGCAACATGGAACAATGCGGGTTGCCCAACAAATAGTCGTTATTTAAGCGGGCTTATTTCTGGAGCAACTTATCAAGTTCAAGTTAGTACCTATTGCGCTAGCTTAGGCATCCAAACTGCTTTCGGCCCAATTTTTACATTCAATACATTAGGAAATTCCTGTCCAACACCTACAAATATCGTTGCATCAAATATCACTACTTCGCAAGCTAATTTAAGCTGGACTGATGTAGCCCCACCAGCTAGTGGGAATCGCTACATTTTACGATATAAAGAGGCGACATCAAGCACTTGGAACAATGCAGGATGTCCTATTAATAGTAGAAACTTGGTAGGATTGCTTGCCAATACAACCTACCAAGTAGAAGTTCAAAGTAATTGCTCTGCAACCTTTAATACATCTCCATTCTCTGCAACCTATACTTTTAATACCTTTGGCACAGCTGGTAAACCAAATGAAGAAATAACCACTTTACCAATTGCTTCAGCTTCTGAAGAAATTAAAATATATCCCAACCCAACTTCCGACAGAATTCATATTGAACTAAATAATGAAGAAGCTAAAGAAGCTAGAGTTGAAATTCGAGAAATGACAGGTAGATTATTGAAACAAACAACAATGCGACTAGAAAAAGGAGAAAATTTAATCGAAATGGATTTAGGAGAATTAGATCAAAGTTTCTATGTGGTTCAAGTGTATATAGATCGCAAATTGGTTCATATCAGTAGAATACGTAAAACTGAGTAATGTCTGAATTTAAATATGAATGACTCTAAGTCATGTACTTATTCAAAGAGAGCAGATACCCTTGTATTTGCTTTCTTGTTTTTATATAGCTCTCATACCTATGTGATTGGTGTCGCAGACCAAATCTTATCCCTTACGTACCGGAGTATATGCCGATGCTTATTTTGTTAAGAACAACTTGAGGTATGAAAAATTGTTCTGTTACAAAATTCGAATCAGTATAAAATGCCACTTCAATAACCAATTAATCTAAGATTGAAATTGTTTATCATTAGTCTTACACTAAACCTGCTAATGCTTGTCTTGAAAGGGGTTGCTGATTATCTCGTAGATGCAACAGGTGAGTGAAAAGTCAGTTAGGGTCCCCGAAAATGAGGTTGCGGCCAAAAAGAGAGTTCATCGGGGGCATAAAATTAATTCCGTACATTTGAGTACCTAAAATTTAAACCCCACTTTCTACAGATGAAAAATATACTCTTGCTTTGTTGCACCATGGTGTTTTCTTTAGGTGCCCATGCACAAGCACCTGCACTTGGTTCATATTCGAATATCACCTTGACTTCAGGCGGCAATGCCAGCATCACACCCAGTGTAATACCTGCGAATACTGTAAAAGCGATGGCCTATTCGAACAGCAATTTTAAAGGAATACTGAGTGTAAACCCAAGTACGGGCGTTTTGAAAATAACGAATGCTAAGAATGCCGGTGTATACCCAATTACCATTAAAGCCTATAATGCTGGCTCACTGACTGCCACCACTACCTGCACATTGACTGTTACAAATCCCTTGTGCAGTCAAGGACAATTTTATAGCAGTGTAACACCCGAAATTTCAGTGGGCTCCTTACCTCAAAATATTGAAATTGCCGACTTTAACAATGATGGAATACAGGATTTCATAACAGCGAATTACTTTTCAAGCAACGTTTCTATTTCGTTAGGTAATGGCTCAGGAGGCTTTAATACAGCCAGTGCATTAGCGATTCCTGGTAGTTTAGCTGATATTGCAATTGCCGACTTTAATCGCGACGGCAATTTGGATTTTGCAGTTTCTGATTATGATGATTATGCAGGAATTGATATTTATCTTGGGAATGGCTTGGGAGGATTCACGTTTAAATCAACTATGGGCTATGCCAGAAAAAGTATTTCATTAGCCTCAGGTGATTTTAACGAAGATGGCTTCATCGATATTATTGAAACTGATTTTCATCTAAATTCAATTACCATTTTTACAGGCGATGGACTAGGTAATTTTAGTGTTGCCGGAAGCTTTTATGGAGGAAGTTCGCCACAAGATATTTGTGTGGGTGATTTCAACGAAGACTCCCATTTAGATGCAGTCGTTTCTAATTCGGGTTCAAACAATGTAAGTGTATTTTTAGGTAATGGTGCTGTCAATTTTCCAAGTATTACCACCTATCCAGCTGCCGGCGTGGGAAATTCATCGATTGAAGTCGGCGATTTCAATAATGATGGACATCAGGATTTTGCTCGAACTGCATATACTTCAGGTTTAGGACTAGGCAATGGCTCCATTGGATTAGGCAATGGGTTAGGTGGATTTAGCATATTGCCACCTGCAACGCTTGATGGTTTGTTTTCGATTAAGACAGGCGATTTCAATGGCGATGGTAATCAGGATTTAATTACATCTGGTAATTATAATACGACCCATATTAATATAGGTAATGGACTTGGATCTTTCACTCAAGCACCTGTTGTTTCTAACGGATTGTATCCTAGAGCTGTTGTCGTGGGAGACTTTAATCAAGATCAACGAATGGACTTTCTTGAAGCCAATTCAATGGACAATAACGTTTCTGTTCGGCTTGGCGGGGTAAATGAAATCAATGTAAAAGGCAGTGGTGTTTCCATTAGTGATGGTGATAATTCAGCTTCCGCAGCGGATGGTACTGATTTTGGCATCGTACCCATTTACACTGCATTGACACATTCGTTTAGCATTGAAAACACAGGAACCACCCCACTCCTTATTCCTGCGTCTGGCATGACGTTTACCGGTGTGAATGCCTCGCTTTATTCTATCAGTGGCATTACATTGCCCATCAGCATTGCAGCCGGGGGCAGTGCGAATTTCAACATCACCTTTGCGCCTACCGAAGGCGGTGATTTACCGACCTCTCTTCACATTACCAATGATGATTGTAATGAGAGTGACTATGATTTTGCTATTAATGGAAAAAGCAATCCTAGATTACGATTGACAGCGTATTTGCAAGGGTATTATGTTACAGGCATGTCACAGTTAGCTCCTGTCTTAAACAATCAGGGAAATATGACCGCTCTAGCTTCTGATGCCGATGATGTAACCATTGAATTATACAAATACGATTTGCCATTTACACATACATTGCATTTGGCACAAACAACCCGAATGAATATTGCTGGACAAGCCACAATTACCTTGTCTTATAGTGAATTAGGAAAAACATATTATATGGCCTTGTCACATCGCAATTCAATTCGCACATTTGCTGCAGTTCCGATCACTATTACGGGATTTACCTCCCATAAATTTACATCAGATGCAGCCATGGCCTTTGGAAATAATCAAATTGAAGTTGATCCAGGTGTGTTTGCCATATATACGGGTGATATAAACCAAGATGGTTATATCGATGGATTTGATTATCCAATTTATGATGTTGATGCGCAAAACAATGTTTCAGGTGTTTACGTTTCTACAGATTTAAATGGAGATGGCTATGTGGATGGTTTTGATTATCCAATATTTGATTTGAACAGCCAAAATAATGTGGTTTCAATTAGCCCCTAGTTTAGTCAGGTAACTTTTAGCTCGTAACTTTCACAGGGTACCCGCCTAGACTGATGCGGTCACTCAAATGAAAATCGGATGCATAATCCATCTTTCATTAAACCTGCTTTTGCTTGTCGAGATGAAGTTCTCGCATAAACAAAAACAAAGGGAAGCCAAATGCATAGGCTATCAAGACTGTGAGTAAAAGATACAACCAAATTCTTTTCATCTTTAATTTCATCCCTTCGACCAAGATAAAAAAGGTGCCCGCTAGAGTGCCCGTCCAAAAATCCAAGGTCAAACTTCTGGCATAAAAATTATCTGTCCATGTACTTTGCACAAAATCAAGCACATTAAAATGTCCCTGATTTGCCATGACTCCTTTTACAGCGTAATAATAAGTCCAAGCGCCTCCAACGAGCGATAAGAATAAATAAAATAAGGCTTTCAATGAAATTTTAGCGAGCATAGTATATTGATTTACTTGAGTGAATTCGTGAAATTTTTATTCACATCCACAAAGATGAAAAAAATTATTCATGCTTGTTTATGCTAATAACTACATTTCCAATTTTCATCCCTGTTTCGACATAGTTATAAGCTTCAACAATTTGAGAGAGGTCGTAATTTCTATCAATCAAAGGTTTATAATGACCTTGCTTATAGAGTGTCTTAAAAAATTCTACATCTGCTTGATTGATCGTGGGTATCGGAAAAATTAATTTCTTACCACCGAATAAGGGCGTGATCAAAGCTAGAAAAGGGTTTTGTGACATATAACCTAATTCGGTAGACATATATATACCCTTCTTTTTCAAGATGGGTTTACATTTTCCAAAAGAACTCTTTCCAACAGCATCAAAAATCACATCAAATTGTTGATCAAGTTTTGTAAAATCTTCGCATGTATAATCAATCACCCGATCTGCGCCTAATGATTTAACTAAATCCATATGCTTGGTTTCACACACGGCTGTTACGTTAGCACCTAAATACTTGACCAACTGAACAGCTGCAGAACCTATGCCACCTGTAGCTCCATTGATGAGAATGTCTTGTCCAGCTTTAATTTTAGCCGCTTTAATGTCACAATAAGCATAATGCGAACCCTCTAATATAGGTGCTGCCTCTTCGTAGCTTAAGTTATCAGGAATTTTACTTATCGGGCCATTGGCATCTATGGTCATATATTCGGCATGCGCGCCAAATGATTTTTCATTATAGCCAAAAACTCTATCCCCTACTGAAAAATTTCTAACTTCCTTGCCTTTGGCACAAACAATTCCAGCAAATTCATTCCCTAAAACAGGAAATTTAGGATGAATGAGTCCACTAAAAAATCGAACTATAAAATACGAGGCACTCCTAAAACCACAATCTGTTCGATTCACAGTACTCGCCCTCACTTCAACTAATACCTCATTATCTTTGCATATTGGTTTTTCAATTTCTTGTAAGGTCACCACTTCCGGAGGGCCATACTTGGTATACACTGCTGCTTTCATAAAATGATGTTGCTTTTAAATTATTTTGCAAATCTATTCTACTCAAAAAGCCTATCCTATTCTTCTACATAGGTAAAATGCCGTTTATAAAAAGCAGCTTCACATTTTCTTTTCATTTTATTTGGGCGGCACACAGGCTATCCGTTCCAAGTCCACTTCCGAATCGGCTATGATAATTCTGTATTCAAACAAATGGCGTGAAGCCTCTCGGAATGCGGGCTTTCCACTACTATCCTTGCCGCAATTCAAATGAAATGATTGTTCATGATTAGAATTTCTAGTAAAACGAATATGCTAAAAATTGTTCACTAAATTCAATGAGCTCACTAGGTAAAAATGAATGTAGTCACTGAATTTTAACCTGAAATAAATCCCTCACAAAAATGGGCTAACCAAAAATCCTTCATTTTCGACCAAATACTCATTTAATATAACCATATACTAAATACTTGTTTATAAAATAATTTGTACATTTAACTTTACAAAAATTAAATATTATGAAAAAAATCTTCACCCTCACCTTAACCTGCTTTTGCACATTGGGATTAACCAACTCTATGCTTGCTCAAAACACCATCAATGTAGCTGGCAATTCTGCTAACATCAATGGGATGACCTTTGCTTATTCAATTGGAGAAATGACTTTAATTTCTACAGAGAAAGCTGGAAATATTATTGTAACCCAAGGTCTTTTACAACCTTCCACTGGGGTGTCTAGCACAGATGAGAATTCAACTACTTCCACATTAGGTTCTATGGCAGACAAATTAAAAGTGTATCCAAATCCTACAGACAATTTGCTGTTTATTGAAACAACAGAAGCCATTGAAGGCGATTTCAATTATCAATTATTTGATGCAGCAGGTAAAATGGTGATCAATGAACAAGCTAAACAAATTTCAGGCACAAACAAGTTTTCATTGAACTTGAAATCATTTGCAGCAGGTTCTTATTATTTGCTTATCAAAAAGACAGCAGCCGACGGAACTATGGAGAATCTATCTTACAAGATTCAGAAAACAAACTAAGCTATTCCTGATATGCTGAGTTAATCAGGCATTCAATCATCTTATACAATTACCGTAAACGAATATCACATGTTGCATACAGCAGCATGATGAAACTCCTTTGTCCTTACATTTCATACATTAAAGACTTATAACAATTTCCAAACCTTCAAACAATTTCAAATACTTAAAATAAAATAATGAAACAAACAATTAAACACTTCATGCTCGCAGCATTTTTGATGTCAAATCTTACAGCTGCTACCTTGGTGCTTTCTTCATCGGAAGCTAAAGCCCAAGCTCCTAAAAAATTCAACTATCAGGGCATTGCCCGTGATGCCAAAGGAAATCCGATGGCTAACCAAAAATTGAGTTTAAAATTATCTGTTCTTCCAACTCAAGATGCT
>CAZSUF010000063.1:464-8759 GCA_964609875.1 uncultured Bifidobacterium sp. | reverse complement strand
ACTTTGCAAATTGGCAATGGACAAGTAGTTACAGGTGATATGAAAACTGTGAAATGGGAAACAGGGAATAAATATATCCATGTAGCCATCGATCCAACAGGCGGTAGCAATTATGCAGATGCAGGAACAACGCAATTATTATCTGTGCCTTATGCCTTGTATGCTGACATGTCAGGTAGTGCAAAAGAAAGTGCGCCTTCTACGCGTGCTACAAATAATTATATCGAAAAAACAAGTGGTACAGGTGTGGCTAACTCTACGTCATTATTATATGACAATGGAACAAGTATTGGTTTAGGTACAACAACCCCAACTGCAAGATTTCAAATTAGTCAGAATGCAGCTTCGGTGCAAGAACACTTACGTATGCAAAATTTAAGTACCACTGGCGCTGGACGTTTTACTTTATACAATGATGGGGCTAGTTCTTATTCAACCTTTACAAAATACGGAACTGCTTATGTAGGAAACTATGGTGGTAGCGCCTTATACCCAAATGCCAACTTACTAGCTTTTGGTAATAATGGCGTAGCACCTATTGCACGTATTCATGCCAACAATACTGATGGCAATGTAATGGATTTACGTTTAACCAATAATACCACAGGTCATTTAGTGGGAGATGGTTTAGAAATTAGAAACGTAGGTACTTTAGCGAATATCAATAACAAAGAAAATGATGCCTTAACTTTCGGAACCAATGGAGCTGAAAGAATGAGAATCACCAATGATGGCATACTACTTTCAGGCTCTAGTAACGCGTTTGCTAATACTTGGTATCGTGCTAATTTTTATCAACCGAATGCAGGACAAGGCTCTTCTATATTTTTACAAACTGTTGATGCAGGTAATGCTAATACCGATGGAGCTCAAATTTCATTAAGACAAGGAACTACGCCTGCCTTAAGTTTAATTAATCGCGAAAGTGGTGGATTTGATTTTGGAACATTTAGTAATGGTACAAGTATGGTTATTTCAGACAATGGTAATGTAGGAATTGGAACAACTACCCCATTAACTAAGTTAGATGTTCAAAATAATGCCAAGCCAATTCCAATCTTAGCAGGATTTACATTGCATACTTTACAACGCCTTGCTGACCAATCTACTAATGTACTAAACAAATCCAGCATATATACTTTAACAACAGGAGCAAGTGGTGTTAATATGGGTATTTTTACTGAGGTTGCAGGAACTGGAACAAGTAATGATTATGGTCTTTATACTCGTGTATCTAGTACTCAAGCCGTTGGAGGAACAAATTACGGTCTATTAGCATGGGATCCTGTTGAAGCTAGTAATACTTATGCAGCGTGGTTTGTGGGTAAAACTAAATTTGGTTTTGGTGGCACACAGGGCGCTGTAATGACAAGTGATGCAGATGGTGTAGCCACATGGAGCACGCCTGTTGCATTTAAAGCAAGTGGACAAGCGGGTGGAAGTCTTGCCGCTGGTTTTGGAATCTCTCCAGTAACTTATACCATTGAAAGTTATGATCTTTCTTCAAGCTATGACCCTACAACCGGTGAATTTGTGGTGCCAGTTGATGGCGTGTATCACTTTGATTATGTCACTGAAATCAATGGAAATGGAGGTGCTACAAGTGGATACCTTAGTACTGGATTACAAAATGGCACTTCTAGTATCGATGGTACTTGGCATGAAGCTTCTGTAAACCAATTGGGTTCTTACAAAACTATCAGTGGATCAGCTGATGTTCAATTGGTAGCAGGTGATGTCATTACAGTCTATTTTGGTAATTCAACCAATACTGCACAATCTGTTACATCTGACAGTTATTTTAATTCCTTTAGTGGTCATCTAGTTAGATAAATTAGTTATGACTCAGCTTATAATAAGCTGAGTCATTTTCACCTTTAAATTAAAATCAATGAAAATAATTATCACTTCATGTTTGCTCGCTTGTAGCTTATTTTGTAAAGCACAAGATGCAAAACGTGAACCTCTAAATACACAGCCCTATCCTGGACAAGTAAAAATGATAGAGCCAGTAAAAACAAGAGAACCTTTAAATACACAACCTTATCCTGGACAACAACCCTTGGTTGAAAATAAAAGAGCTTCTTTAAATACACAACCATATCCTGGGCAAACAAAAATTGGAGAAGAAAAAAAATTACAGTCTCCTTCCAATCCAGATAAGAAGAATGTAGTTCAACCTTCGGATGAAATTAAATTGGCACCTAAAAATAATTCAGCTACACCTACACCAACAAATAATTCGTTGAAATCAACTTCAACAAATCCTAGTTCGACAAAGGTGAGTGAGTACAAAAATGATGGTTCAGTAACTCCTCAACAGTTGCACAATTCAAATAAGTTGAATACAAATTCAAGCAAAGGGAACATAGAAAAATCAACGGATGCAAGTCCAACACCTATGAAAAAATAGGCTCTAAAGTCTTATATAGAAAAAGGATTGTATGCAAATGCAATCCTTTTTTTGTGTTTATATTTAATTAATTCTCCGTGGAGTCTTTGCCTTATGACTCTGCGGTTCTAAAACAATTTAACAATGACAAACTTTTCGGCTATCAAAATAAGTCACTGTGAGGTAGAATGCCCAGTGGCAACGATTGTAGTGGAAAGCCCGCATCCCGAGAGGCTTCACCACATTCGTTTGGGAACAGAAGTTTCATAGCCGATTCGGGAGAGGACTTGCAACGAAAAGCGTGTCCGCCACCCAAAAAAAATTAACGATACAACTGAGAAGTAATGGTTGTATCCTTGATTTGATCATCAGCGGCGAGAAGAAAAGCCTTAGACAAAATCACCGACAATCCTTGATCGCCTTCAAAGGGAAGAAATACATTTTCGGACACACTTTTTATACTTCGATCAGGCACTATACAAAGATATTGATCGTTCGGTTCCATTAAAATATTGGTGCTCCCTATATGAATTTTATAGGTTCTAATTTTACCTTTTACTACCGCAAATTTATCTTGGATGCTGGTGACAGCCGAAATTTTTAGGCGCGGAATGAGTGAAGTCAAAATCTCTTTTCTATTCTTCGCCACTTCTGATAAATCACCAAAAGAATAGGCTTGCCAATAATCTCGATACGCTGGCAAACCACCCGAATCTCTCCAAGTCGCGTCGTTACCTACACTCGCCACGCCGACAAATAAATCAATATCTCTCATGACTTCTGAAAATGGAATCATGGGAATATCAATCAAGGCTTTCACTTCTTCATTTTGTGTATCTACAAATCGTATTTGATCCGTGGTCACGTAATTCCAAATACCGGTATCGTTATAAGCATCATCAGCTTGTAAAGCATTTACCCAATATTCTGCCCTGAGGTTGTATTCGGGCAAGGTCAAGGTTGCCGTGTCATCCTCTCCCCCATCCCATGAACCAATTAACTTGGCTTTCCAATTTCTGCCTTTCGCTAAAGTTACATATTGATGTTGCTTTAGAATATGAGCGGCCATTCGATTGCTATAGGTCCGAGTGTTGATTTCAGCTTCAGTTAAAATATAAATTTCTCGAAAGGCCTGCTTAAAAGGTTGTTGAATTTGATGTTGAATCAGAAATTCTCGCCAAGCTTTTACTTCTTGCGTTTTACTCGTAACAGGATGCCAAAAAGAAACTTGATTGAATGCATCTAATTGAATAGTAGTAGCATCCGATGTTTGCCAAACGTTATTTACTAAAGTTGCTTGCATCATCTTGCTTTCATGTATCAAATTAAAAATTACTTTTTGTACGACCATAGAAAGCAATCCATGCTGAAGGTATTTTTCTTGAAAATACTGCATAGACATCACCCTATTTCCTCTAAGCATTCTATCAAATCGATCTCGTTGTGCCGAAGTAGTTTGATCTATTTGTTTTTGGGTAGATTTAATTTTCTTAAGTTTTTCAGCATATTTTTCTTTGACGACTTGAGGAACTGTTTTTTGTTCAACGCCATCTTCTTTAAACCAACGCAAAGATGATTTGCCAATTCCAATGATTTCAAGAATACAAGTAAATGTACCGAGTTCATAAGTTCTTTTACCATTGACTAATCCATAATCGTCTACTGCTAAATCTTCAATTTCATCTGTACTGATGCCTAATTTAAGTGCAGCTTCTTGAATATATTTTTCAATGATAGTTAAGGTATTCGCTTGTTTAATTTTTAAGCGCAGTCTAGAAAGTTGTCCAATCCCGTCTAAGCCTTTAGATTGATATAAACTAAATAAACAAGCATTCCCTACCGAAGCGGCAGCAGCCCCTACTTCAGGAATTTTCTTAAAACATCTTTCAGCTAGTTTCGCCAGATGCTGAATGGTATTGGCATCATGGAAATGCGCATTCATCCATACAAGTCCTTTCAATGCTTCCATGTTGAGGGCACTTAAAAACTGAAAGGTTCTATAAGTATACGAATTCTCTTTATCATAATGATGTACAGTCTCAACCATCACTTCCTTTAAAGAAATCACAAAAGAAAACCATTCTTGAGATTGCTTTTTAAATTTATCTGCGCCTAATTCTTGGATCAAGTCTTTCGCCTCTTGCAGAAATTTTTTGTTTGGTTTGGCGCCTTTAGCTTTCTGTGCGAGATCTAGTATTTGAAACCACAGATACTTCTCTGGATTTTCTTTGGATAAAATGGTTTGATTGGCGAAAGAGCTAAAGGCATCTTCGCCTAAAAATAAGACTTGCTTTTTCTCTTCAGGACTTGAAGGCACAAAAATCAACTCTTCAAGCTTTTGAATAAGTTTTAGTTTGTCCTTATCCCAATAAGTTGATTTCTCGAGAACTAATTGTTCTTTAAAGTAGGTAATGGCGTCTATAAAATCGGAGCTAAGCGTTTGATCTTTATATTGTTTGAGAAGTTGATTTACTAAACTAGACAAGCCCCATTCTCTGAAATAAAACATTTATTTTATTTCATGACCATAAAGACTTTGTAGAAACAGAGTTAAGTCTTGTTCATCAACAAAAAGTTTTGATTTAAAAAGGTGTTGAATAAAAATAGTTCTGAGCAGATTTCGATGATTTCGAATATCATCGCCATAATAAGTTTCGTGGGGATCTGTATAGAGAAATTTTTGACGAATACAATACACAGCAAAATCTATTTTTTCTTTATCAGTCAAAAGGTTGATGAAATTCACATATACAGGAATTTCATTTGCTTTGGTCATATAAAAAAAACTCTGATTCGACTTGACCTCAGCAACAGCTTGATCAATAACCTGATCATATTTGTCATTGCCTTTGGTGAGTACCCTAGCAAGGCTGTTTTTGAATTTATCAAATAATCCCATAATTAACCGCCAACTAAAGGTGTAAGTTTTACAAAAGATATGGAAGTATTGCTTTTCAATACAACTATTTCATCAAGTTGCTCAGCTTGCTTTTGATCTATCAAAACAAAAAATCCATTGTGCTGAAATGCGTCAAGTGCTATATAGACTTGTTTTTCGGGATCTATCAATTGTTGCTTCTTTAACTTAAATCCATTCAAGGTTTTTTCAGCATCTGTTGGCTCGATCAACCCATGATAATAGGCAGGCAATTTGTTATTATACGCATTCACCTCAGTGGTTACTCGCTCTGTAATAATATCCAAAACGGTCACTTGCTCTTGATCAAATTCAATATCTAACTCATGAAGAATCTTGCCACTAAATGTTTCATCTTTGATTGTAATAGTCATAGCGCGAAATTTACTTCACGAATATAGGCCAAAGTAAACAAGAATATAAAAGATAATTAACCATAGCTATTCAGCAATAGGCACTCGAAATTTTCCATCAGTTACTTTCATCAGAACTTTTGATTTGAGTGGATACTGAGGAATTAACTCACCGTCAAAAGTACCTTCAATCCAATCGCCTTCTACTTTAGTGATCACAATTTTCCCTTTAGTCGCATTACCTGATTCGTAAAATTCATAATCTTCACCCACATTTTTAATCACCTTTAAGGAACCAATAGGCAATACTTTCATGAATTGCATAGGTTCGCCAACTTTATAGGTAGTGGCTTCGATAGCTTTATCCAATTTAAAATCTAGAGAAATTTCTACTCGATACAAAATACCATAAATCCCAGAAATACTGATCATGGCATACTTATTTTTATTCTTATCATTATCATCTGTTCTGTAGGCTGTATAAGATAATAATTGATCTTCAGACGCCTTATACTCAACGCCATTTACTTTGTATTCTATAAACGATTGAGCTTGCAAAGTGGTGCTTGATACTAAACACATCAGCATGCAGAAACTTAAAACTAATTTGATTTTTTTCATAAAATATTATTTGACATTCAAATATAGGATGATGAAGTGAAATCAAACTAGCTATTTTATCATTTCAGGTTATTTTTTTGGGGCGGCTCTCGCGCTATTCGTTCCTACTCCGCTCACGTCTCGTTTTTAAGAACGAGACGTAATGCGGGGTATCCACTACTATCGCTGCCGCAATACAACCAAGTTATCGTTTCTTAGCATTTTTAGATTTTAATATTCATCAAGGCAAAAGTGGAAAAAGAAACAGGTGTTTATAAAGATCATCAAGATAAATTTTACTTAATTTTTTATATCTTCAACAAATAATTATATCTCATGAAGAATTATTTTATCTATCTCCTTTTATTTTGTTTAGTGATTAGTCACACTGCATTAAAGTCTCAAACCAAGGTCACTTTTTATACTACGATGGGCAATTTTGTAGCCGATCTATATGATACACTACAACCCATCACCACAAATAATTTCAAAACTTTAGTGAATCAAAAATTTTATGATGGGATTATTTTTCACCGTGTTATTAATGGTTTTGTCATACAAGGTGGAGATCCAACGGCTACTGGCAATGGTGGACCAGGCTATACCATTCCTGATGAATTTGATCAACTAGCCACTAATATTCAACGCTCTTTAGGCATGGCCAATAGTGGTCCGAATACAGGCGGAAGTCAGTTTTATATTAACCTTGTCAATAACACGTATCTCGATCCAAATTATCCTGTGTTTGGTAGAGTCGTGAGTACCGACTTTTCTGTTGTACAAGCTATTGGGGCCGTGGCTACTAACAGCCTTGATAAACCTTTAGTGGATGTAGTAATGGATAGTGTGAGAGTTACTTCTTATCCAACATACCTTCAAGCTAACTCTGACCCTTATCATTTGATGGTAGAAGTTTGGCCCAATCCCATACAATCAAATAGTTTACTTCAAATACAATCTAATCAAACGCAAGACATTCAACTAAGTTTAGTGAATCTGGTTGGCCAAGAAATTTTTTCATACAGTAGAGTATTGCAAAGTGGATTAAATACTTTCAATTTATTTTCAACGATCCCTAATCATGTGCCTAAAGGAAATTATATGTTGCTGATTAAGAATAAAACTGATATCATTCCCTTAAGAGTTCTATTGAATGAATAATTAGCGTTTGCTGTTTATCTTGAAGAATAAGCAATGAAAATAAATTTCAAGGAAACATCTACTAAACAAAAAATCCCAACTCTTTCGAATCAGGATTTTGTACCTCAGGCGGGACTTGAACCCGCACGGACATTGCTGCCCACAGGATTTTAAGTCCTGCGTGTCTACCAATTTCACCACCAAGGTAAAAAAAGAGCGGAAGACCGGGCTCGAACCGGCCACCCCGACCTTGGCAAGGTCGTGCTCTACCAAATGAGCTACTTCCGCTTAAATATTGCCATGAACTGACAACCAAATTAAAGAACCAATTCCCTTTGAAGTAAATGTTTGATCTTGAAGTTTTCAATGACCTTTATTGAACTTTTAGGGAGTGCAAATATAAAGCTATTTTCCTATTTTCAAAATCGTATTGAAGAGAATTTCAAATCTTCTTAAAAAAAATCATCTGACTTAACAAAATTCTTCACTCCATTTACGTCTTTAAATATAATTCACAGCATAGATAAATAATTCATTGTCTATTTATATTGCAATTATTTATATATCATGCTTGAGAACTTTATAATTATCTAATAACCAATAAGTTTTTCGACAGAAATTAGTAAATATAAAAACATTATTTATATATTAGCGTATGCCAATTGAAGACCTTTTAAAAAACTTAACAGAACAATTCATAGAATTATGGAATAATTCGGAGTTAGAACAAATTGGCTATTTTTTCAAAGAAGATGTAGTGATTTACTCTCCTTATATTGCTAAAATTTTTCCAGATAATCTTGAAGGTAAACTTATTGGCAAAGCAAATGTAATCGAGTATTGGCAAAGACTTATTCAGATCACAGGTGAAATAAAAGTAGAGTTAGAATCTT
>CAZSUF010000063.1:0-454 GCA_964609875.1 uncultured Bifidobacterium sp. | reverse complement strand
AATCGACAGGCAAATTAATACGATCAGCAAGATCTTCGGAAGATCAGAAAAATTATATACTCAATATTCTTATAACGAATACGGCAAAGTCATTGAAATTAAATTTGATTACAAATAGGGATTGCTGAATAACGTGTAATTAATTGACATGACTAATTCTCATCATCATTCTTGATATTGTAAGTGCAAGGCAAATTCTAATCAAACTGAATAAACAGGTTAACAATATTTGAACAACCTATGTGTTATTCAGCAACCACTACATAATTATCTACTATTTATTATTGACCAAGTATCCATGCAAATATCAAAGGTGCTACTATTGTTGCGTCACTTTCTACTATAAATTTCGGTGTATGTATGTCTAATTTTCCCCAAGTAATTTTTTCATTCGGCACTGCCCCACTATAAGATCCATAAGAAGTGGTTGAATCTGAAATTTGACAGAAATAAC
>CAZSUF010000062.1:0-16573 GCA_964609875.1 uncultured Bifidobacterium sp. | reverse complement strand
CCGCAGCCCCGATAGTAGTGGAAATCCCATCTCGTTTTGAAGAACGAGATGGATTGCAACGGATAGCGGGAATTGCTGCCCAAAAAAAAAGCAACTCGTAGCATTTTTGTCGGGAAGAATCAAACTTGGATAAGACAAATAAAGTAACTTCGATTAAAATTGATTGTATGTATAAATTAATACTGTGTTTAGTGATATGGAGTATGAGTTATGCCACCTTTGCTCAAAATCCGAAAAGTATACAAACAGGCAAGTGGAGTGGAGTGTATGAAACGCCTCTATTTAGCTCTACATCCAAAGAGGACATAGGCAAAATGAACTGGGATATTTCGTTTCAAACTATTCACAACGAAGAAGAGGATCATGTGGGCATCGTGCATGAATTAAAAGAAAAGAAAAATGAGTTGAAAAGAAATTCGGCCTCTGGCATTTCACGTGAAAAAGGGTTACAAAAAACAGCAAGTGCTAATCCGACCATAGGCACTAATTTCAAAGGCAATGAATTGAAATCTTGGACGCCAACAGATAATACAGTAGCTGTTTCTAACGGCGGTAAAATTGTGAGTTGTGTCAATTACGGCATTGAATATTATGATACAGCAGGCAATTATTTTTTACAGAATCAAACTTGGTCGAATTTTGTGAATAATACTGCTTTAAATCAAGCAAAATTTGATCCAAGAGTCGTGTATGATAATTTACATGATCGATTCATTGTTGTTTTATTGCATGGTTTTTCATCTTCAAAATCAAAAGTGCTGGTTTGTTTTTCTAAAACCAATGATCCCATGGATGGATGGAATATTTATCAATTATCCGGCAATCCTTATCAAGATAGTTCTTGGACGGATTATCCAACGATTGGAGTTTCTGATGATGATTTATTTATCAATGGAAATAGGTTTGGTGATGCCCCGAACTATTCATACAAAGGCACTTATATTTATCAAATCTCCTTAAGTGAAGGATACGCTGGCACTTCATTACAATATGGACTATGGAATCAAATTTATACGCCCGGCGGGTTAGAAGGCATCACCCTATATCCTGCGGCTGATGGTCAAGGAAGAAGCCTGAAGGAAAAAATGTATTTTGTGCAACTGATGCCTGATACAGGATCTCATGTGTATTTGTACACCTTAGAAGGGAAATTAAAATCGCCCACTAAAACCCTCACTGCTACAGAGTATAAAATACCCTATTACGAATTATGTGGCAATGCTTTTGAAAAAGATCCTACCACTGGAGCTATTGATTCATTAAGTACGGGAAGTGCTTGGACACAGAATGCCTTTTACAATCATCGTCATGTACATTTTTCTTTTACTGCTGATATTGGCAATGGCTGGTGTGGGGTTCATTATGGACGAATTTTATTAGATTCTGGTCGTGCAGAAGTTAGATCTATAGGCGAAGAAGGCACTGATTTGGCTTATCCTGCAGTGGCTTCATTTGGATATGATTCTTTAGATCAAGGAGCGGTATTGGCCTATGTACAATCTGATACAAACAATTTGCCTAGTGTGGGTGTAGTGAGTATAAATGACGCTCTTATTTGGAGTGGAAGACAAACAGTAAAGACAGGTGATACTTCGGTGAATATTTTATATCCACCCGCTTATGCTATTCAGCCTGAACGTTGGGGTGATTATACTGGTATTTGCAGAAAATTCAATAGTGCCGTTCCTCAAGCATGGTTAGCAGCAGCCTACGCAACCAATACACCACCTAGATTAGCTTCTTATGGCACATGGATTGCTCAAATTATTACTGCAGACCCACCCTTGCCTCCTCCTGCACCTGCAAGCACAACTCATATAGAGCCGAGTGCTGGCGCTACCATATATCCAAACCCAGCATCTACCTTATTTACCTTGGAATTTGACAATAACCAATCGGGAGATGTCATGGTTTCATTGTATGATATACAGGGGAAATTAGTCAAGATATTATTTCATGATTTTCTACAGGAGAGCAGAAATAAATTATCTTTCAACCAACTCATGTTAGCCTCAGGAAAATATGTTTTGAAGGTAAATCGAGAAGGGAAAACAATCTTGACAAAGTTACTGATTATTCAATAGCAAAAGGTCCAATAAAAAAACCTGTTTGGAATTTGAAAGCTTGGTTATTTTTTTTGAGCATCCCGTGAATGACAATGTCGATGCGCCTTCTAAGCCTCGTGCCGTCTTGGGCATCTTGAATTTCAGTTTGTTTAATATCCACTTCAACCCTGACTTTATGAAGTCGTTTTTCGTATTGTGCAATGGCATACTGAATGGAATGCATAATCACTTCTCGTCTTCGTGAATTGGTCGACAAAATATCAAAATCATTGTCCCAAAAAAAGGAGCCATACTCTGGATCCATTTTGTTTTCTCCCCATGAAGTAATGATCAACAATTGAATATGACGCGCTACACTTTCATCTAAAGCACAACGTGGCAAATCTCTCTTTTGAAAGATCTGATTAAAGTTGAGGGGAAATTTATAATAGCCTTCCATGAATCATTTTTTAGAATAACCTTTTTTTGTATTCTATTTCTAAGGTGGTCACGCAATTGTTTTCATCGCGGTAAACTTTCACTGACTTAATATCGATGCGTTTTTTTCCGCTAATTTCTCTGGCAAAATTTCCCCAAGTATCCCAATCGCCATTTTTATGTACTTTGGTATTGATGCCATTACATAAATAGGCATTCACTGCTTCGGGCATGATTTTACCATTGGTCACACTTTCAATCATATTTTTAAATTCCATATCCGGAAGCACTCTCACTGGGGCCTTTTCTTCTTTTTTTGTTTCAATGGGCACAGCTTCTTCTTGTTCTTCTTGAGGTTCTACGACTTTTGATCTGGGCATAGGCATGGGTGCTGGAGACGGCATAGGCATTTGTGCCACAGCGCCAGCACCACTATTCATGTTATTTTGTTTGGCCAAAATGGTAATTGTTTTTTGTGCCGATCTATTTGGATCACCATTGGTAATCACCTGAATGATTTTTGTTCCAGGAGCCGGGAAAGTAAAATTAACTGTAGCACCTGTTTGAGCTGGTATATCTGGGGTGTTTAATACTGTCCACTCCCATACATTAGAGCCTTGAGACGCATCCTGAAAAGAAACAGGTTCTCCGGCAGTTACAACTTCAGGACCCATAATAAAAGGCTTATCGCTTTTCATGGCATCCATCATTTCATTGGTAGTTTGTGGAGAATTGATGACAATAATTTCTTTAAATTCAACACATTTCTCATTGATTTTAACTTGAATAATATAGTTGCCAGGTTTAAGAAATGCGTGCGTAGTTGTTTGCGATTTCGAACTCAATGTGCCATCTCCATAATCCCATTCGAATGATTTGGCTTTTTTACTTACCGCTGTAAATTGAATCACTTCGCCAGTAAAAAACTGATCTTTAAAATGTTTTAAGGTGGAAGTTGTGGAAGTTTTTATGGTAATTAAATGACATTCAACATTGGTGGCAAATTTAAAAGCAAACAGAATTAAACTGATGATAAGTACAGATAGAAATGTTAATAATACATTTCTATCGAGCTTCATGGTGAAGCCATTTTCATTTACACGATATTCATTTTTTTCACTAGCCATCCTATCGTTGATTTTGATACATCATTAAAGTTGTTTGCATCTGTGTTTTTTGCTGCTCGCACATATTCAATTGCATACGCAAATCGTTGAGTTGTTGTTGTACAGAACCTAAATTAGATTCGGTAGCACTACTATTGCGTAAAAGTTTTTTGGCGTCTTGTAAAGCAATCACTGTTTGAATAGCGGTTTCATACATCCGTTTATCACGAATACTATCTCCGCTTACTAGGCTACTCATCACCTTAACCTGATCGCCAATTTTACCTTCAATGACAGGGGCTTGTGCATTAGGTAAGTTGACAGAATCTAACAAACCTTTTGTTTCGGTTAATTTGCTAAGGAAATTATTCATGAATTCATTTTCATGTTCGTAGCGTTTCAATTGACTTCTAAGTCTCTCATTTTCTTTAAACGGCACTTGGTAGGCGAAAAAAACAGCGAGTAACAACAAGGCTGCTGTAATCAGAAAGAATACGAGAAATGAAGCATAGGCATCGCTTCGTTCTTTTTTATTAAGGGCTTCCATATCTTGGTTCTAAATTATTTAAGGTTAATCTGCAAAAAATCTGCGTTTAGGTTTAGGTTTATTAATATCTTCTACAGCTTGAATTTGTTCTTCTTTGACAAAAATATTGCTATCTTTTTTCTTCCCGATATATTCAAGGTTACTTAAAGTGTCAAAGAGTTTACCGAGCACTTTTACAAACTGTACAATTTTATTTAGATGTTGATTTACATCGTGATGTTCGTAGGTAATATTGGCAACACCTGTCAGCAAGGTTTCTAATTCGCCTTGATTTAATTCGCACCATTCGGCTAAGTAATTTAAAAGCTCTTCCTTTCCAGATCCGATGCGAAGGTCGATGGTATTTTTTATCACTCTCGCTAATCCTACAGTAGTTTGTATCATATGAATGGGCGATTCATGCGGAGCCGACCATCGGAAAGGCGTGATATGGCTGCCTAAGAAAAGAATCATTCGATCACATAAAAATTGGACTAAATCTGACAGTTCGTTTTGTTGACTTTTCTTAAAAATCTTTTGAACGATTTGAGAGCATTTCAATTCGAGTTTGCCAAAAAAACTATCAAGTTCTGCATGAAATGAAATAAGATCAATATGAGCTGACACTGATACACAAGGCGGAATATATTCTTCTTCAACCCTCGACTGCGCACCATTCAGATGTACTTTTCCCACAATAAGATGATTGGGGTTGTTGAGCAATTGCTTAATTTGGGTATGTGGTGTAATATGCAAATTATATGAAGCTTCGGTATATGGGTTCCTTGGTGGATTCTCGAGAGGGTCAGGCGTGCCCGATGTGGTTCTTTCAAATAATTTACAGAAACAGTAACCCTAAATATTCCTTCTTCTCCTGCTTTAGTAGCTTGAGTCGCTTCTAATTGAGTAAAGCTTTGTTCGAGATTTTCTTTATGAATATATATTCGAGCTCCTCCTAAAGTTACCGCATCACACAGGAGTAATTTTGCCTTTATCAAATTTTGATTGTCAATCGTAATTTGCATATTGATTGACTCATTAGCATCATTGCAAACTAAACCATATTGAACAGGGCTTAATTTAGTTTGTATCGCATCCCGAACGCCATCAATATATGCATTGTCTGTGGCCATGAAATGAGATTTATTCATCTTCATGCCATCTTTCCAATTCACAGGATTAAAATGTTTTTGGTTATACATTATTCTTTGTTTGTTTCAATATATCGTTTACAAATTATGACCGTATTTTCTTTAATGCCATTGGCAAAAATGGGTGTTTCAGGATCAAATACTTTTCTTGCCTGATACCAAGTTGTTTTTTTCTCGAAAATCCAAGCATAAGGTCTGCCAAAATCACTCACTAATTCTATAGGTGTTTCGCTATGCGAATCATTATAATCATTAATAAAATGATAAAACAAAGCACATAAATCCATCCTTTGTGGAGCACGCGCTCTAAAGTAAGTTCTACTTCCATCGCCTGTGTTTTTTTCCATTTCAAAACCTATCACTATTAAGTCGCGCATATCTTCATCATCAGGATCGGGTAAGGGATTATGTACAGGATAATACCATCGTTTATATATTTTTTCTGGAATTAAGATGGCCTTTTCAAATGACTTATGTACGAGCGTTGGTATGAAAAAACCAAAGCCAGATAAAAGCATAGGATAGAACATAAACTCTTCATCTTTTAAAAAATATTCCATGCTTCCAAATACGACACTGATAAGGATTACAATAGACAATGTATACAGCAACTCACTGAGTAAGGTACTAGATTTTTTGCCAGACCAAAATTTCTTGTACATAATATATACATGAATTAGCCCTGCTAACAGAAAAATTAATAAGAATAAGACATAACTATTAAAATAATTTTCCGATAAATAGCTAATTAAAAATATAGTTGACCCTGTCAATATAGACATAAGGCCAAGGTGCACCAACGGACCTTTCCCGTACTGTTTAAAATCATCTACAAGTTTGGATACGCCTACAAAAACGGCAGCACCAGCAGCAAACAAGGATCCAAATAATATTAAAAAAATCTTAAGGGTCATCTGATAGGTTCTTTTTACAAATCAAAATTATAGCCTAAAATAGGACTATTTTCTTTTTCGACTTGATTTTTATTAGTTACAAATGTAGTTTTTATTTCAGCTTCAAGTGGTGTGAAGCAGTCGTAAAATTTCTGGAGTAAGTTATAGTATGGATTATTCGGCAGAAATTGTTCAACAGAGAGTGATTGGCAGGGGCCTATGATAAATTCAAATACAGGAATAGTTTCTTGATATACCTCTCCAAGCACGCTGTCAATTCCTAAAGTTGTGCTTTCACTTGACTGGGTGTTATCTTGACAAATAAATGAAAGCGGCACTTGATAGGACAATATTTTCACTTCTTCTAACAAAATCTTGCTTATTGTTTGTTGCATCAGTTGGATATGTCCTCAAATTTTGCATGATCGAGTAATAAATTCAAGCAATCATTTAGAGGCTTCAACAGGTAACGAAGAGTCTAGTTTCCAAAATTGCTGCAGAAGTTGGTTTTTTTCTGAAAGGATGCGGTAATAGAAATTTTTTTCATTTTGTTCTACTTGCACTTTTTGTTTGAAGAATTCATTTTCGAAAGGTTGAAAGTATTTTCGAGCTATCATTTCTTCAGATTTAAATCTTTTATGTTCTTCAACCATTCTTTGCACAGATTGGTTGCTACCTCGCTCTGATTGATGAAATAATCCTTCTGGTAATAAATCATATAAACCATCACGAGAAACACCTATTTCAAGAACTTCTTCGAACGAATTGATTTCTTTGATTTCGCAATCCATAATATCTTTTCTAAACGACCTTTTAAATACACCTTGGTTACGTATGAGTATTTGTTCTGCAAGTATCCCTTTTTCATACAGGCTTGCCACAACTACTTCCGCCTTGATATCAGCTGATGTTTGTTGAATGGCAGTTTGTATTTCTTTAAGTGGCTCCATGAATGACTATGATTTAAAGCGGAAATATATAAGCAAAAAAAATAAAAATATTTTTTATTTAGAAATTGGTATGTTTTTAAATGGATTTGGTATGTTTTGAGCAGAAACTGGTTAGATAAGTAGTTGAAATGCAGTGCTGACAAGGTTTTCAGGAAATGGACATTTGGAAATTTGAAATAAACCCCTTTATCTTTGTTTTGTTGAATAAAAATAATAAATCAAATTTCATCATTAAAAAACAAATCAAATTATGAGTTTCAAAGCAAAATTTAAAGCTGGCAGCATTGAATTAAACGTGCTGTCTTGTCAGTATTCTCTTTATCAAGAAGTAGATCCTACTGGACGTCCTTCTTCAATTTCACGTGGAGGACAAATTACATTAACTGTAGAGGGCACGAATAGCACCGAGCTTTTTGAGTGGATGTGTAATAGTTTCGAAAGAAAAGATGGAAGTGTAATCTTCATCAAAAGAGATAGCGACGCTACCTTAAAAGAGCTAAAATTTAAAGAAGGTTATTTAATCAACTTTGCTGAGAGTTTTACTTCTACCTCTGGCGAACCTCTTCATATTGTATTCACGATCTCTGCTCAAGAAATTGAAATGGGAAGTGGATCTCACAAAAACGAGTGGGTTTAATAGCGGAAAAATTATTAACTAATTTCATTATAAACATTAAAAATAAAATATCATGAGTTTTAAAGCCAAATTTAAAGCAGGAAGTATAGAACAAAATGTACTTTCATGCAGCTATTCCTTGTATCAAGAAGTAGACCCTACAGGACGTCCATCTTCCATATCTCGCGGAGGTCAAATCACCATTGAAGTAGAAGGTACGAATAGTACTGAATTATTTGAGTGGATGTGTAACAGTTTTGAGCGCAAAGATGGAAGTGTCACTTTTATCAAACGTGATAGCGATGCTACCCTAAAAGAATTGAAGTTCAAAGAAGGTTATTTGATTAATTTTTCTGAAGCATTTTCTTCGACTAGCTCAAATCCATTAAATATTGTTTTTACTATTTCTGCTCAGGAAATAGAAATGGGAAGCGGATCTCATAAAAACGAATGGGTATAATTTTAAGCCTTTGACATAGGGAAGTGATGTGTTTCACTTCTCTATGTTTCTTTTTCACGAAACATCCTAGTGGAAATCTTCTTTTCCACTTAGGTGTATTGCGGCAAGGATTGCAGTGGAAAGCCCGCAGCCCGAGAGGCCATAGTACTTTGATTCTATTTAACGACTCAGTATTTGCCGATTCGGGCGAGGACTTGGAACGTAAAGCCTGTATGCCGCCCCAAATTCAATAAAACTTATTCAGTTTAGTATTATTTTGCATTTAAATATTAATCTATGCCATCAGAATCGTCTTCAGAAACTTTACATCCTGTTACCATCAAAGTGGGAGATGATCAGCAGGAGGTTGTGTTTGCGCAACTTACTTTAGATGAAAAAATGCTAGAGCCTGGTCATTTTAGTTTTATTTGGAAAAATGAATTTGGGGATACTTATAGTAACGATCAGCAAAAATTTATCGAAGATTTTATAGGGAAAAGTATTTCTATACAACTCAGCGAAAGTTTTATTTTCAAAGGCATCATTACTCAAATTGCTTATAGTCAAAACGATGGATTAACCCAAGATTATCGAGTGAATGGCATGGGCAATGGGGTATTGATTTCGGATCATATTCATTCAGCCTCTTATTACAAAAAAACGATTTCACAAATGGTAGATACTTGTTTAGAAGGCATTCCTTCTAACTTATTGTCTATTGAAAATAGTCCTAAACATACAGATGAAAAGTTCTACACTGTACAATATGCAGAAACTGATTATAGCTTTTTAGTGAATTTGGCTGTACGTTTTGGCGAATGGTTTTATTATAATGGCGAAAAATTAATTTTCGGTGAAATTAATACCGAAGCTTATACCTTAGAAGCGGGTTCTGAAGTAACGGATATCGTATTTTCTTCAGCGATGCGCCCTACGAATTTGAATGTAGTTGGCTTAAATTATTATGAAGGACAAGAATTAAATGCCGCTGCAGAAGCGCCTTCTCCATCAGGATTATATACGGCACTTCAAGATATGTCGAGTAGTGTATATAGCAGAACACCAGAAAAGAAACAGTATAACCCAAATTTTCCTACACAACAATCTTTGGATGATTGGTCGTCTTTAGAACTTCAAGCTAGATCTTCACGCTTGATTCAATTATCTGCCTCTACGCGCAATGCACAAATTAGAGTAGGTACTACCTTGGAAATTAAATTTCCGAATAAGTCTGAAAAATATATCATCACGCAAGTCAATCATCAAAGCAATGGACTGCAAGATTATAGCAATCATTTTTTAGCTTTTCCTGCAAGTATTACGATTCCACATTACACCAATCCAAGTTGGTATCCTAAAGCTCAAACACAAAGTGCTTTGGTAAAAGACAATGAAGATAAAGATGGAATGGACCGTGTAAAAGTTCATTTTCCTTGGCAACAAGATAATGCGAATACGCCTTGGTTAAGGGTACAAAATCCTTATGCAGGCAAAGGAAAAGGTTTTAGGTTTGTACCAGAAAAAGAAGAAGAAGTGATGATAGGTTTCGAAAATGGCAATGCAGAAAAGCCGTATGTGATCGGAGCTCTTTTTCATGGCGCTGCCACAAGTGGTCATCACAATGAGATTAATAATATAAAAATATTTATAACAGGATGTGTAAGCCGTATGATTTTTATTTGAAAAAACGGCTCTATAAAAATTACAGACAAAGCAGGCTCTTACATTTTATTAAATGGCGGTGGTGATATTGAAATTGTGGCTCAAGGCAATTTGAACATTACTAGCGCACAAAAAACAGAAATCACCATTGGTACAGATTTAAGTGCCACAGTTGGTGCTAAAGGCGATATTACGATCGGTGATAAAGCTGCTGTAACCATAGCGAAAGATTTAACCGTAACTGTTGGAGCAAAAGTAGAATTGACTGCCGGATCTGATTTAAAAACAACTTCTGGTGCTGCCACACAAATGACCGCAGGTTCTGACTTCCAAGTTACAGCTGGCGTGAATGCAGAACTTACAGGAGGTGCTGGGTTTAAGGCAACTGGAGGAGCTACCGCAGAAATTGTAGGAGGAACCTCTACCAAAGTGTCGAGCGGTGCCATGTTAGATTTATCAGCAGGGGCTGCTGCAAAAATTCAAGCCGCGATAGTACAAATAAATTAAGTAGAATTATGGGAATGCCAGCCGCTATCATGAACTCTTTTCACATGTGCCCGCAAGTCAATCCGGGTGTAGTACCTGTTCCCCATGTGGGAGGCCCAGTTATAGCAACTACAGCTACTGTTCTTATTGGAGGTTTGCCAGCAGCGGTTTTAGGCGATACCTGTATATGCTCAGGACCGCCTGATAAAATTATTAAGGGATCTGCTGGAGTCATGTTTGGAGGAATGCCTGCAGCACGCATGCTGGATAATACGGCTCATGGAGGTATGATTATGATAGGTGTTCCAACTGTATTGATCGGTGAAGCAGGTGGAGGCGGAGGTGGCGGAGCAGGTGGTGCTATGTCAAGAATCATGAATAAATCAAAGCAACAAGGCAAAAAAGGCTTGGATGAGGTGAATAAAAAATCTTTACTGGAAGCTGCAAAAAATAAAGATGGCCTAGCGCCAAAATCTAACCAAGACGATTTGAAGGCCATGTTTACTTTGGTAGACGAAGCGCATAAGGGTATGTCAAATGTAGATTACCGAATCGAAACCCATGATGGAAAAATTGTTACAGGTACCACAGACTCTAGTGGACAAACATCGCCTCTATCGGGGTATCTGCCAGGAGATTGTCGAGTCACTTTTCTTAAAGAATCTTAATCAGTTATGGCAAACGATTTTCTCAGCAATCAGCAAGCATCTAATGTAGGCGGTGCAAATAATTCTCCTGGAGCTACAGGTGAAAATACTTTTCAGAATTTTAAAGAAAAGCAATTAATTATTTTAATCAAACCAGGCAAAGATGATGGCGGCTTTGGAGATAGTCTGTCGGCTGCTGGAGGTATGATTAGTAGCGTGACTAGTAAAATAGATAGTGCAGTGAGCGCCATTGAATCTGTAGCAGAATCCATCCCTGGCTTGGATTTATTTATCAAAGAAAAAAAGAAAGATAGTCAATCAGAAAAAGAATATTGCACAGACTTTAAAGCATGGGAAACCGCTCTGAAGGATCAAGAAAAGAAAGCCAAAGAAATTTTACCTGAAAATAAAAGCACGGTGTTTGGATTTTCTGCGAGCACTGAAAGCGACATAAAAAGTGAAGCCGAAAAACTAAAAGATAAAATTCTCGATCAGCTAGCAGATTGGAAAGATTATACAACCTGGGTTCATTTGATAGGTGTTGATCAAGGTGGAATTGTGTTGAATGAATGTTCGCAATTATTAGCCAAAGACAATGAATTTATGTCGCAAAAATGGCTAATCAAATCTGCGTTTTACGTAGCCACGCCGTCCTATAAATCTAAACATCTTTTTGATAAGCAATGTTTGAAAGGAAAAGGGAAACAGTTTTCGGTCTTAAATAAGTTTGACTTAACCGATCAAGTGATTTCGTGTTTTGAACCGAATACAGACTTAGTAAAATACATCACCAATAGCAACAGTAATTTGTTAAAAATGACCATTGCTAAAATCAAGATGCGGGTGATTAAAATAATTGCTTCCTTACTGAAGGGCGTTACGATAGGTACAGGAGCTGGCGTGGTAGAGCCCATCAAGAAATTGGTAGATACAATTAAAGATGAAATTTCTGGTTTGATCGAAGATGTGAAATCTATGATAGAAGAAATTGTAGATGGATTAAAAGATTTGATAGATTTAAGTGGTATCCCTGATATTAAACAATTTACAGAAGGGTTTGGAAAAATACCTGATGAGTGTAAGAAAATTTTATCGGCGGAATTAGATGATTTGATGAAGAAAATAGAGAAGGGAGCAAAAAGCGCTAACCTCGAAGTGGGCTTATCTGATCTCACTAAATTTTTCAATTGCTTATGTCCTTTAGTAGATCACTTATCAGCTGTATTTGAGAACATGAATTTGAATAAAGAGGCACAAAAAAAATTAGCTCAATCAGTTTTAGATAAAGTAAAAATCAATAAGGTACATGCCTTAAAATCGCCCCAGGGATTAACCTTAGATATTTCGAATATAGATCCTTACACAGAGAAGGTCAATGAAGCCCTGAAAGAAAAGAAACCCGATCAGGTAAAGACATTTATTGCGGGCTTGCAATCATTGCTTAATACTGCTACTAATAAACATAGCGAGCTAGCACAAATGAATGATGAAGAAAAAGAAAAAATTGCAGACCTCGTATATCGACTAACCTATCCTATGTTGACTTCGAAAAAAGAATTCATAGAAAAGTTAATGGGTTTTATAAGTGGCTTAGTGAATTTGAAAGAGATGATGAAAGATATTACTTTAAGTAGTTTAGCAGCCACTGCAGGAGGCGCTTTACAAAATTTGTATTTATCTTTTCCTCCAGAAAAATTAGGTTTATCAATTAAAAAATTTGATCAAGAATTTGACAGAGTAAAAAACTTCTTCGAAAAAAGAGGCTATGATATGCGAGCTGATACTTTATACCTGATGTATAATTCACATAACTTAGTTATTAAAAATATGCCAGAAAGAATGGCTTTTGAATTAGACGAACAAATAGGCTATATCAATTATATGCATCAAAAAGGCTATGATAATGAATTTCTAACGACAGGAAAAAATACCTATAAACAAAGTGGCGATACAGAAATAAAAAGAGTGATGCCTACGAATGAATTACCAGAAACACAATCCGCTTAACATGCACTATTTACTCTTCGACAAAGCCTTGCATGATGAATATACGTTTTATGTATTGTCGCAACAATTTCCAGTATTTGAATCTTTGTTTAAGGAAACTGAGCATGAAAGTTTAATGGAAGTAGCCCCGTATATTTTCAGTATAGATCAAGATTGGAAGCAGAAAATAGCTTCTATAAATCATACGAATTTTGATTCTTATTTGATTGTTGAATCAGAAAAAGAATTGCCCGCCTTCAGAAAACATCTTCAACAATTTATCTATCAACAAGTCGAAGGGAAAAATTATTTTTTTCGCATTTGGGATGGACATGTGTTGGAGAAATTTTTACCGACTTGTAATATAGAGCAATTGCGCATGTTTTATAAACATATCGAAGCCATCAGTTTCGAAGATATTGTAGGTAAAAAGAAATTAGTATTTGAAGTACTTAATGCAAAAGTCATTGTACATAAGGTAATAGTCGAAGAGCAAATTGCTTCACAAGAAAGTATCAAAGAGCAAGCTATAGAAGCGCCAAAAACGGAAGGTAAACAAGCAAGAAAATGGCTATGAGAAAAACAGCAAGATTGAAAACATGCGTTTAAAAGAAACAATTACACTGAATGATCGTCGGTTCGAAGCCAACATGAATCCAGAATCGATGACCTTAGGAATGCGTCATGTATTAAATATTGTTTTAAAAATAAAACTTGTTCAGAATGGGGGCATGCAAATCAATCATGGCCAATGTATATATTATCAAAATCGTTCACCCTCAAGTTTCGAATTGGCCTTAGAACATGTTGTAGGTTCTACCCAAGATTGGAATGGAAATACTTTCATGTTAGAAGATTGGGATCGAAGAGAATGGAACGGCTTTTGCGATTTTTTTGAGTCAGAATCTACAGCCTTTTGGACCAATAGATTTTATCTGAGTTCGTCTAATCCCATATCGTATGATGATAGACAAAGATTAGATAATTATTATAATGATTCGGCTGCAAGAAGACATTTTCCTCAGCCTGTATTTAATGTGCAATGCAGATTTCGCTTGCAGTTAACCGAAGATGAACACCTTGCAAACAAAGTGATTGATGTGTATAAAATTTCTTCTATCGAACCAGGGAGTAGACACTTTAGAGCCGATGACCAAAGCTATACTTTAGATAGTTTAGAAGAACATGTACATAGAATTCCTTCAGCTAGCTTTTCTACACCTGCCAGTGAAACCTATACATCGCAAAGAACTTTTCTTCATGAGGTGGGGCATGCGCTTGGATTGCAACATGTGGGTATTACTGCTCACATTCCCGGATGTTATATGTCGAATGATGGAGATAAAATTTGTTACGGGATTTCAGCCGAGCATAGCCACAACATTATGGGGCGTGGAGAAACTTTAAGTTGGAGGGATGCTTTGCCTTGGCGTACTGCATTAGGACAATTAACCAATACCAGACCAGATGATTGGGAGGTACACCAAATATAAAATGAAGGAGTAAAGACTAATTATTTTTTGGGTGGCGGACAGGCTATCGGCTTGTACTCCGCACGCCTACCTCCTAGGGGTCGGTAGTCGTTTGCGGGGTATCGCCTCTATCCTTGCCACGGGCATTGTCTTCAATAATTTATTTTTGCTTCATCCCTATGGAGCAAGCGTCAGATTGTTCCGTTTTAGTTGTAGCGTGAGCTGATTAGAAACAACAACAAATATGAAAAGTTCATTATTCCCTAATTCAAATGCTGCTAGCGTCGTGAAAATATAATTCTTGCCGCATGTGGCGTTCGAGACTCTTCCTATCGTCAGAGATTATATACTTCTGTTTCGCCGATTGAGCATGAAGGCATTTTAAAAACTTTCATGGTGCAAGCGTCCGCTTGTTCCACTTTCATTCGCAGCGTCCGCTGAAAAATAACAACTAGTATGAATTGTTCAACATTCACTGCTATTCCAAATGTATTTTAACCACAAACGATGGCGCAATGTTTATGACTTACGCTTATAAAGAAGTTTTTAATTTTCCTATATTTGATTGATGAGTACAAAGTATAAATTCAACAATACTGTGGGTATTAAAATTTAGTGCCACAAATCATAAGTTCATTATTTCAATCCTATGTTATAAATATTGAATTGAAAACACAACAAGATATCTTACGAATCAATACATAAAATTTAAAAATACTATATCTTAGCCGACTACTTTGCTTAGCTTAAAAACTTTGAAAAGTAGTAAAGTCAGATTATACTTAAGTTATAATTTTAACAGATAAAGATAAAATTTACTTGTAAAAAGGAATTCATATTTCAATCAGACGAATTGAGTTAAATCTCTTAAAACAAGATTGAGTAATCATATTTGTTGAATGGAGATTATTCAAATTTGATCAAAAATGTTACATGGCGCATAAAAATAATTTTGATTTATTGAGGTTAATTGCAGCTTTATTTGTCACTTTTTCTCATTCATATGGCTGGGTGAATCCAGGACTTCAAAAAATATTTTTAAGCAAGTACGGGCTCATCATTTTTTTTAGCATCAGTGGATATTTAATTACAGCCAGTCTAAAAAATAGTCAATCAATCAAAGAATTTATAATCAAAAGGATAGTACGAATTTATCCATTACTGATACTGACAGTTTTAATAACTTTCACATACGCCACATTTGTTACCACTTTGCCACTCAAGGAATTTCTTGTTCATAAAAATACGCTATCTTATTTGCTCAATTTCACTGGTCTGACTAGTCAGTTTGTTTTACCCGGCATTCAAAAATCCATGCATGGAAGCTTATGGTCTATTTCGGTTGAAGTACGTTTGTATATAAGTTTGATTTTACTATCATGGATGCATTTACTCATTTCTAAAAGAATCAGTTTGTTCGTTTTGTTTGTGACTATTTTTTATGCTTGTTACGCTGCCTTTATACATCATTATTATTTGTGTTCTTATGGCATTTGTTTTTGGCTAGGTTCTTTTCTCTACCTACATGGTAATCAATACTTAACTTTCATCAAGAAGAACAATTATTGGGCTCTACTCTTGATTTTCTATCTGTTGGTGGCCATCCTTTTTCCTAGATTTGTGTTGATGGATTTGTTCGAAATGATTACTTTTTGTTCCATCACCTTGTGTATTGGCAACGCTGAGCCTTATCTCTCCTTACGCGGCCAAGATTATTCATATTCAATCTATCTTTTTTCACCACTAGTACAACGATTCTTGGTATCGATGTATTCATTCCAACACCCCATTTATCATTTCTTAGCTACGCTTATTGTTCTATTGCCTTGCTGTTATATATCTTGGAACTATTTCGAAAAACCATTTTTGCAGTTAAAAAAGAGAATACTTTGATTGGGATAGTTCATCTCATGGTGCTAGCGTCCGCTTGTTCCGTTTCATTTGCAGCGTCCGCTGAAGAGAAACAAAAACAAACATGAATAGTTCATTATTCCCTCATTCACATGATGCTAGTGTCGTGAAAATATATTTCTTGCCGCATGTGGCGTTCGAGACTCTTCCTATCGTCAGAGATTACATTCTTCTGTTTTGCCGATTAAACTCGAAACATTTTAAAAAAATGACTTGACTATAAAGACCATCCATTGCTGAGGAAT
>CAZSUF010000061.1:0-16934 GCA_964609875.1 uncultured Bifidobacterium sp. | reverse complement strand
CCATCAGTGGCTGTATGCAATGTAGTATTATTCGTCAAGCGAAGATCCATTGTTGTACCATCTGTATTGTTTAAATGAACTCTTGATACTGGCGCTGCATTACCCCCGATACCAACATTCTCTGAAGTAAAGTCTGCATGGAATTTCAATTTACTTGTGCCGCCTTTGAAAATACTAATACCTGCATTGCCAGCAGTACTAATCAAGAAGCGACCTAGTCCATCATTTGCAGCTAAGCCGTTGTTGCCAAATGCAAGTAAGTTGGCTAAAGGGTATAAAGTGGGTACTCCTGCATAAGCCCCAGTAGCCGCTGAGCCATATTTTGTAAATGTAGAATAGTTTGAAACACCATCACTATACAATGTAAAACGACCTGCACCTGTTGTGCTTGAATTTTGCATACGAAGATGTTCTTGCACTGACGCTATATTTTGAGAAATTTGAAATCTGGCAGTAGGGGTTGTTGTTCCTAATCCTATACTCGTGCCATTATCGTAAAGCAATGAAGTAGAATTTGCCACACCCGTACTTGATGTTTTTTCAATATAATTGTTAGTGGCTCTTGTGGTGTTTTGTGAATTTCCGTTCAAGCTTTCACGCGCCACCCCAGCTTGGTCGGCATAAAGGGCATAGGGAACAGAAAGCAATTGTGTAGTACCGGCTTCTATAAATTTATTTCCTCCTGTAGGGTCGATACGCACATGGATATATTGGTTGCCTGTTTCCCATTTCACTGATTTCATAGTACCTACGGCAGGAATTCCATTGCCAATTTGTAAAGTATATAAACCAAATTCGTTGGTAGTGATCGTTTGTGTTTCTTGATAGTCAGGTTTGGTAGACTCAAGTGAAGGAAGAATTTCTAATTGAATACTCATCCGTTGATTGGCGATTGGATTGCCGTTGGCGTCACGAGCAATGCCTTGATAATTGAATTTTTGAGGTGCTTGTGCCTGAGCTAAAAAAACCAAGCAAAGCAAGATTGAGGTTAAGTTCAATTTGATTATATGTTGCATAAGTGAAGAATTTAGAAAACAAAATATAAAATATATTATGAAATTGAAATGAATGGGATATTATTTTTTCAATACATATTACTTGTCAACTATTATTTTGACTCAAGTTGAGTAGCTCTAATTTAGTTGCCATGATCCAAGTAAAGGACCTATAAATTATCATACTTTCTTCTTGATACATATTATCTGAATAACAATATGGAGGTGAGAAATAGTATGCATAAACTGTATATGGATCACTTGAGTTTGCAGACGCGGAGGGTCCCCGTAATATGGCATCACTGAAGACTAGAGATGGCGGGGGGATAAAAAAACTAATTATTTAATGCCGGATAGACATCAAAGGTTGTGCTATTGAATTGGTTTGTTAAGTAATGAAATAACTCTTTTAGATTGTTATGTTTTCAGATCAATAAAATAATAAATGTTACTTCAAAATTTTATGGAGATTTGAATAGAACGAATAATTGCGTATATTGTTTTTTTTAATTAACCTTTGTAGTGTAAATTAAATGTAGGTTGACATAAGAAAAACCGAATTTTATTTACAACCCTCTTTAAATTTTAACCAAAAAAACTAAAACCATGTCAGCAACATCAGTCAACATTTATTTTTCTCAAGGCTTTGACAGCACACGAAGCACGGCTAGCAAAGAAACTGTATCTATTCCAGTAGGATCATTTTGGGACGACGCCAAAAAAAAGGAATTATTATGTGTCAATGTGTTTCTTATATTGGAACACAAGTATGATTTGTCTAGCTGCAATCCTACTTTAGTGAATTCGACGGACAATAAAATTGAATTACAATTCGACTTTGTTTTTGATCCTGCTGCACCCGTTCCAGATGGGGCAAAGACTACTTGGTATTTGCAATATCATGTTGCTTTTGATGCAGCTGTTGTTGGAGCAATGAATATACTAACCACTGTATCTGAAACTACGAAGCCAGAACCTAACATCATAGAATTGCCTCTGACTAAAAGAGGTACAACCACCACGGTGCAACATTGATGCATGCATCAGATGGGTTCAGCATTCTATAATCACGAGAGGTTCTCAAGATTAGATATTGATTGTAGCCCATATCCATTATTTTTCTTTTACATTGTGCTGGATTCACTGAATACGGTATGAAACATCAAGTTATGTAGATGAATAAGTTATTGATTTTGCTACTCTTATTTTTACCTCCACTAGCAGGATTCTGCAAGGAGCAACCTGAAAAAATGTTTTGTTCGGCATTGGAAAAGCAAGCCCAACGCTTTAATAAGAATGATGATTTTGTTAAAATGCATGGTTTCTTTATCCAAGAAAATTGGGATTCTGTGATTACCTATTCTTTCAAAACATTGAATAATACTAAGCAACCCGAGGTGTTAAACTATGCACATTATTGCAGAGCCTTTGGATTTATGAAAAAGGCTTTGTTTGAAGAATCTCAACGAGAGTTTCTCATGGTGGCACCGGATTTTTATTTTTCTTATAATGTGCAAAATCATTTAGGTAAAAATGCGCTTGAATTGAAACGTTTTGATGAAGCCCTGAATTATTTTAAGAAAATTGAAAAATTGCCAGCGTCAGCCGTATTTGATTTTAACGAGAGTGTGGTGTTACATAATATAGGCATTACCTATTTACACTTAGAGAACTATGCAAAGGCAGAAGAATATTTGTTTAAATGTTTGGCATTACAGCAAGTGCAAAAGGATACCTTGCGATTAGTTGGAACCTATATGGATATTGCTTGCAATTATTATGATCAGTATAAAGATGCACTAGCTACTCCCTATTATGAGAAAGCTTATGAATTGTCTAAGCATGTGAATGATTTTGAATCCAAACAAAATGCAGCCCTCAACATGGCTGTGGTAGAGGAAAATCGACATCAACCGATTAAAGCCTTAGCCTATCGGAAAGAGTTTGAAATATGGAAAGATTCTTTGAATAATCAACATCGAATTTGGGATATCGCAGAATCGGAAAAGAAATTTGCCATTAGTCAAAAACAAAAGGAAGTCAATTTGTTAGAAGCAGAAAATAAATTGAAGGCCACTCAACGCAATGCATTATTTATATCAGCGCTGTTATTAATTTCAATGTTAGGTGCGGCGATTTATTTCTATTTCCAAAAAATAAAAACAAATAAAATCATTCTAGCACAAAAGGAAGAATTAGATGTGTTGAACGCCACAAAAGATAGATTGTTCTCCATAGTGAGTCATGATTTGCGCGCATCGGTCAATGCCCTTAGACGCAGTAATTCGAAAATGCGAAAAGATTTAGCCGAGAATGATTTACAACAAGTGGATATGCATCTTTCGGAAAATAGTGAAATAGCCAAAGGCACCTATAATTTATTAGACAATTTACTTAACTGGGCTTTATTACAAACGCAGCAATCTTATTTTCATAAGGAATTGCTCCCCTTGCATACCATTTGCGAGCAAGTGATATTTAATTACAGACCATTTATGCTAGACAAACAACTTAGTTTTGAAAGTCATGTAAGTAAGGATCATTTCGTGTTTGCTGATCAAGATTCTATAAAAATTATCCTGCGTAATTTACTGGATAATGCGATTAAATTTTCAAAAGAAGGAGGGTCGATCAAAGTGTATTCAGAAGAAAAAATCCATGGGTATACTGCATGTATAGTAGAAGATAGTGGTATGGGCATGAATGAAAATACACGACAAGAATTAATGAAGGACAGTATGCAATTAAAGAAAAATAATTCGGAAGCTATAGTGAGTAGTGGTTTAGGCTTACATTTATGCAAATCTTTGGTATCTAAAAATGGAGGAGAGTTTAACATAGAAAGTAAAGAAGGGCAAGGGACGAAAATTATTATTTTATTTGTAAACCACGCATCACATGGAAAAAATTAATGTTTTACTGATAGAAGATACTGCAGAAGAAAGTGACATGCTTTTAGAGGTGTTGGAAAAAGAGTATGCCATTGTGGGTGTGGCCAGAACCTATGCTGAAGCCTTAGATTTATTTTACAAAAATCCTGTTGATATTGTGATCATTGATGTCTTTTTGAATGGTCAGCCAGATGGGATAACCTTTGCAGAAACAATTAATGCAGTCCCGAATTCATTAAAGCCATTTGTTTTTTTAACGAGCTCCAAAGACAGGCAAATATTTGAACGCGCCAAATTAACTAGGCCATTCAGTTTTTTAATGAAGCCCTTTAATGAGTTAGAAATTTTGTATGCTTTAGAAATGGCAGTGGAAAAATTTTACGATCAAACCAATATATTTTCCAGCCCTGAGAAGGATACTGTGATTAGCAAGGATTTTCTCTTTATCAAAAAGAAGGATGCCCTCAAGAAGGTAAAACTGGAAGATATTATTTACATCGAGGTAGAAGAACGTTATTGTAATATCATCACTGAAAAGGAGAAATTCGTGATTCTTATTTCTCTAACCAAATTGATGGAGCAATTGAATCCCAAGGAGTTTTCACAAACCCATAGAAATTATGTAATTCGATTGGATAAGATTTTGGAAATTATTCCTTCTCAGAACCTCGTAGTGCTGATCGGTAATCGCCAGGTTACCTTAAGCGACAAATACAAAGGCTTTATTAGCCAGTTTCATATTTTGAAGTAATCAGATACTTTTTCATGACACCATTTTCCTTCTTTATGACAAGGAATGGCTTCTTTGTGTCAATTATATTCTAGGCACTTCCGAATGAATATACTTTTACATCGTAATCAAAACAAGTATCAATAAAAATTTTAATCACTTTTTAAATTCCAACATCATGAAACACATTCTTTTTTTCGCCATTATGTTACTTCTTCAAATTGGACAAGTACATGCTCAACATTCAACTAGAGTATTATTACAAGGAAAGTACGAGCTTTCTCTTGAAAATAGTAAAAACGAAAACGGTTATCTAGTAAGTATCCATAACAATCTTCCTGGAATCTACAGTATCCAAGCTGTTGTTGATATCAAAGATTCTTTGGGTCAAAGCAAGACAATACATATTGATAAAAGACAAGTAGGAGCAGAATTTGTAATATGTCAAATGAAAGAACAAATTCAATCGATTACATTTAAATCAATTACATTAAACTATCAACAATTCGGTGAAATGTATAGCTTGAATTGGTCTCAGCAAGCCGGAGGATTAAATTTTACTAAACAAGGAAAAGAGTATTCCTATGCAAATCCTTTCACACTCCATTCGAATGAATTTACATGGAATTCAACAGAGAACAATATGGGTAATTTATATGCCGTTCAACCTACCAAGTAAGAGTTTGAATAAACTCCGATATTGACTAATGCCTGATGACTTTTAAAATCTAATAAGCCAATGAAATGAAAACTATAGCATTCGTATAAACTTTATATGAAGATTCGAAGACTGTTTAATCCCAACCAAATCAACCTTCTTTTGTTTCTTCCAACCTTAACCATTAATAATAGAATTGGATGCTTCTTTGAACAATGGGATTTATATTTTAACCTTAATAGATAATCAAGTAAAAATTGTTTTAAAGGAAAAATTAGATTTGCAACGATAATTACTATTTACTTGATAAAGGCAAGAATTACCAACAACAGAAAATTTAGTTAACTATGGTCGTATTCAATTCGAATACGACCATTCTTGGTTTAGTCAATGAATGTGAAAAGAAAATTCATGTGATTTTGGAATCATGTTATAAACCTTTCCAGTAAAATCTTTCTTAACTTAATGTTTAATAAGCAGTTCTTCATTTGAGTAGTTTAAATCTTAGGTTCGATATGAGTATTTATTATATCAATTCGAGTGTGGAGGCGGCTTGGAGTAAACCAGCAATATTATTTACATTCAATTTGGAATAAATATTTTTTCGATGCGTATCTACTGTATCCATACTAATACATAGCAATTCACTCATCTGAGCATTTGTATTTCCTTGATAAATCAGTTTCAAAATTTCTTTTTCTCGTTTAGTTAAGATGGGTTTCTGTTCACTTTTTTCTTTGGCGGTATGATAAATTTTACTGAGTTCAAATCCTAGATATTAACTTGATGGCTTTTACAATTTCATGTCGTTCAGCATTCTTTAATAGATATCCGCTGGCACCGGCCTCCATCATACTTAAAATAAATTTACCTTGATTGTAAGTACTCAATGCTAAAATTTGTATACTAGGAAAAGCTGTTTTCACTTGCTTGCACAATTCAATACCATCCATACCGGGCATACTGATATCGGTAAGCAAAATATCACTCGGGTGAATGGAGAGTCCATGCAAACAACGATCTCCACTCAATGCCGAACCTGAAATTGAAAATCCAGGCTCATATTGCAACATGGTGGTTAGTCCTTCGACTACAATTTGATGATCATCACAAATAAAAATTTTAATCATTCTTACGCATTTAGTTCAATATTAATCACAACGCCTTGCCCAGGCTGAGTATCAATCTGTAGAGTTCCTTTTAAATAATCAACTCGATGTTGAACACTGCTCATGCCCATGCCTTTATTATCCTTTAAGGTTTGTTTGTCAAATCCTTTACCATCATCTTCCACTGTCAATAGAATCTTTTTTTCTTCTATAGAAATTTGCACGAGAATCTCTTTACATTCGCTATGCTTGATGGCATTGTTGAGTAATTCTTGAAGAATTCTATACACGGATAATTGAGTAGAGTTGCTGAGTGTTCGGTTCTCGCCAAGAAATTGAAATAATACCTTAATTTGGCTGCTTGCGTTTATATGTTCACAAAAATCTTGAACTGCATCCTTTAAGCCAAATCGTGCCAATACATCTGGCATTAAATTATGCGATACTTTTCTGAGTTCAACCAAAGTTTGGTCTAGCTGATGAATAGAACGTTGAAAGGATTCCATGCTTTCTGGTGTCATGATGAGATTTTCTTTTATGTGGTCAAAAGACATTTTAACACCAGATAACATGCCTCCTAAACCATCATGTAATTCTTGGGCAATTCGCTCTCTTTCTTCTTCTTGACCTTGCAGTAAAGCATCAACGGCGCGAAGCTTTTTTTCTTGTTCAAGTTCAGTGATTTGTTGATTGCGAAGCCTTAGTTTTTTTTGATTGTTTAAGTATACAAAATAAGATAGTAGCAACAACCCTAAGGTGATACAAAGCAAGAGGATATAAATAAATTTATTTTTTTGTGAAACAATTTCCTTTTGTTGTCTTTCAATTTTTAGTTGGTTGATTTCTTTATCTTTTTTTTCGGTTTCGAATAGCGTGGTTAGTTGCTCAGTTTGTTTCAAATTGTTTGCTCGAACCAGACTATCATGTTGCCGATTTTCATTTTCAAGGTAAGCTAAGGCTTTTGTAGCTTCGCCTGTTTGTTTGTAGTACTCGGCATAATTTTCATTCACATTTTCTTTGCCTTGAGTTAGTGAAAGTGATTGTTGAAGTTTCTGCAAATTATCATTCTCACGTTTGGCTATTTGTAAATCTCCTTTAGCTAAATATACTTTTACGATGGCGTCTTTTACTCTGAAGTACTCGATCGGTAAATGATCTTTTGGGGCATAAGTCAAAGCCGTATCTAATATTTTCAGGGATTGTTCGTATTGATGCTTATTCGAAAGGATGAGGCTTTTGTAAATATAGAGTGAGGTTGGATTATACCCTGTCACATTGATATTTTTGTAATCCCATGCATCTGTTTGTTTTAATATCTTTTCTGCAGCATCGTATTGTTTCATACCTAGATAGCAACTTGTGAGCAAGCTGAATCCGTTGAGAATTTTACCGACATTCGTTTCTTTTTGTGTATAGGCAAGATATTTTTGACAATACCCTAACGCTTTTTCGGGGTATTCTAGTTTAAGGTACAAATCACCAATATTGCCCACTAAATCTATATTGTTCTTATTGACTTCATAACCTGTCAATTTATAGGCTTCTAAGTAAGCTTGAAGCGCTTGTACTTCTTTTTCCTGTATACGATAAATATTCCCTAGGCCCTTGTATGCAAACTCTTTGATTCGTTTGTTTTTAACATGATGCATATCTGTTTTTGTATGGATGATGCTATCCCATGTTTTCATGGCCACGTCGTATTGTTGTGAACTTTTAGCGATACCCGCTCTAAAATCCATACAAAGTAGTTTGCCAGTTTGAAAGTTTAATTGATGTGAAATAGAATCTGCTTCATAGGCATACGGGAGTACTTTTTTTTTGCCACTTAGAAAGATCGGTGTACCGAAAATTTTAGCTAATATAAGAACACGTGTAGTATCTTTTGCGGGATGAAGATTCAATTCGTTGATGGCAGAATCTATGATATTGTTTTCACGAGCAAACATATCTTCTTGAGCCCATGAAGGGTTGCTGCATAACAAAAGCAATATGAAATATATGGTTCGAACAGCCATCTGAATATAGGGCATTGGGTAATTTGGAAGCCTCCTTGTTTAGAAGACAAAGGTTGAATTTAAAATCTTTAAAACCAATCTATTTTTAAAAATCACGTGTTTTCGGTAGAAGCAACTTCTTCATGTGAATCATTTTTGTATTGTTAAATGATTACTTATGAAAACATACATACATAAAAATTTGGGAATCTTAAAATGGACATGTATTTATTTAATATGCGGGTCGATTTTATGTATAGCCTGCAATCAGTCGCAAAATATTCACAAGGAGACTAAGGCTATCATTGAACAAAAACTCATACCCAAAGGAACGAGTAAAATTATTTTCACGTTAAAGGAGAATCAATATCAAGGATATGAATTTGCCGATGATGCGGGAAATGTATTGACTGCTCCCACACAAGTTGCGCGCCGTGTTACTTTGAATGATGCAGGTAAAACATCGTGTTATGAATGTCCTGATAGTGTTAATCCAGCAAAAGATGGTTTTGGTAAATGCAAGTCGATAACTTGTTGTGGTCCGGGAATTTCTTGTGGTCCGCTGAGTACGGTATTGACCGTTGAGCAACCTTCAGGGAAAGAGCCTTTGGTGAGAAGTGTGCAATTTGTAGTGGAGAAGATGGAATAAAAAGCATACGGCAAAACATCAGTTGCTATGAAGTAACGCTAGCCCCGATTGTAGCAAGCTACCGTGTAGCGCGAAAAGCGGGAAATAGCTCCAAGAAAAAAATATAAAAAATGAATTGGGAGTTTTCGGATAAAGAAGCATAATGGGACTTTCTATTTTGACAAGAATAAAAATGTATAATTCTATGAACATAAAACAACATTCGAATCGACGAGTATACTTCATGGTTATTTGTCTACTAGGTATTGGATGGGCGTCACAAAAAGCAATGGCCACTGTATACACAGTAAGTAATATTGGAGGCGCACAATATGCAGATATTAATTCGGCGGTGGTGGCTTCGGCTATCGGCGATACGATTTATATCAATGGCTCTTCGACATCGTATACGGCACCTACCACGCGAAAAGATGATCTCACATTTGTGGGTGCTGGATTTAATCCGCAAAAGCAAAACCCTTTACTGACGAATATTATAGGTGGATTTTTTAATGTAGGGAATAATAATAAGATCATGGCGATGGCGATTAGTTCTTACATTCATTATTTGGATGGCACCAATAGTTTATCGATAGAGAGATGCTTATTGAGTAATTCATTGAATTCAAGTGGGGCTTTATTATGCAATAATGTGGTGGTGAGAGATTGTATTTGTACCAGCATTTTATTGAATGGAAATAAAATAACGAATTGTTTAATTGCCAATACGCTCTTTTATAAAAATATCTCCTATGGATTTTTTTCGAGCATGAATGCGGCTAGTAATACGATACTCGATCATTGTGTGTTTTTGAATACTACTGGAGCTCCACAAAATGTGATTGAGAATCATCTAAGCGGATCGAACTTTAGTTTTAGCAATTGTATCTTTTTTAATTCACTTCCCTTGTTTAATTCGAATATGACTTATGTCCATAATTTCTCTGCCTATAGCGCCTTAAATAATTATGGAACGGGCAATATTGTCAGCACGGTTTGGCCTTTTGTAGCACCACAGAATAGTACCAACGGGCCTTTTCAAAAAGAATGGGATTTTACCATTAATACTGCTTCGGTAGCCCGAAATGCAGCTACTAATGGAAGCGATTTGGGTATTTATGGCGGCGCTACTCCTTACCATTACGATGGTGCTGCCAGCATTCCGCAAATGGATTCGATGAGTGTGATAGGCACACAGTTTACTTCGGGTGGCACTATGCCGATTAAATTTCAAGCCAGTATAAAAGATTAAACATGAGTAAAAGAATTTATTTTATAATGATCGCTTGGGTGTTGATGAATCTTCATAGTAACGCCACAGTAAAAACCTTGAACAATAATAATCCGTCGCCGGGGCAGTATAGTAGTTGGGCTTCGATTCCCTTGGTGGCCAATGATACCATTTATGTGAGTGGGTCGCCGCAATCTTATGGAGACATTGCGATGGTTACGCCGAATATTACCTTGATTGGTACTGGGTTTAACCCCAACAAACAAGCCCCTGCCGTATCACGATTGGGCAATGTAAGTATTGGTAGTACGGGATGTAAAGTGATAGGATTGAAGTTTAATCATTTGATTGATATCGATACGAGTAAAAATTCAATCACTGTAAGAAATTGTCTGTTCAATGAATTTCAAACAGATCAAAAACAAGGAGGTGTTTATACTCTGGAGGGAAATGTATTGAATATGGTAAGGCTCATGACAAGTAACTACCCTGTATTGAATCGTTCTACTTTAGCTTTTAGGAATAATATACTTTACGGTTATTTTGAAGGACTTTTCGTCGGAGGAATTGAGAACAGCATTGTGAAGAATAATATGTTTATCAATCTTACTAACCTGAACCAATCATTAATTTTCGCCTCTACAGTCAATACCATTTTCTTGAATAATATTTTTGTGGGCATTTTGCCTCATTGTCCAAATTGTGAAATACAAACCTGTAGTTTTATAAATAATTGCTCTACCAATACTAGCAACACAAACTATTATCCCCCTTCAGACAGTACAAATATTATGGCTGATCCCTTGTTTGTAAATTATCCTTGTATCGGCACTCCTTGTGGATTTAATCCAACCCAAGATTTTCATTTGCAAACTACATCTCCTTGTAAAGGTACTGGTTATGCAGGAGAGGATATGGGTTTGTATGGTTCTATGAGTTTGTTTACCATGACAGGCCAGCCGAATATTCCGCAAATTAAACAAATGAATTTGCCAGCCACAGTCATCAAAGGACAAACATTTAATGTGGATTTAATTTCAACCTCAAAATAGACATCATGATGCAACGTATCTTTTTTATTTGTTTGTTGTTTAGTGGTTTACAAGTGAAAGCTACTGTGAAAACATTGAACAATAATAATCCATCACCGGGGCAGTATAGCAGTTGGGCTCAATTGCAATCAACCTTGGCCTTAGGTGATACGATTTATGTAAGTGGTTCTCCTTTTTCGTATGGTGATATATCAATTCTAAATACTAATGTAGATTGTACAATCATTGGCACGGGATTTCAACCAACTAAACAACAGCCATTAATAAGTGAATTTGGGCTTATCAAAATATCTGGAAGTTCAAATGCAATTTGTAAAGTGAAATTATTTGGTTTGCATATACATCAATTGGACTTGCCTGGAATTAAGGAAGGGTATATAGCAAAATGTTTGATTGAAGATGGAGCTCATGTAAACGGGAATGGTAATTCCGTCATGGAATATAATATAATTAAACTAGGTGAAAATACCTATCAAAATGATATGGTGGGAGTATCTTCTAATGAGCGAATCCAAGTTCGGAATAATGTATTCATTGCCGATACACAAACATACAATTCTTCTATTTTGAAGAATGCTATCTTTTATAATAACATTTATATCAATGGACACTTGTCACTATACGGAGGTAGTCCAGCTTCTGGCTTAGGAGCCAATTGCATGCTTTATAATAATGTATTTATTCATGCAAATGTTTTCTCTACAAATCCTTTACAAGATATGACCATGTACAATTGCTTTGATGCGAACTCTATTACCAATGTTAATAATGGAAATAATTTAATGAGTACAAATCCCTTATTGGTCAATCCCGTGCTCAATTATGCGAATGTATTGCCATTAACTTGGGACATGCATTTGCAAGCAAGTTCGCCGTGCATAGGTTCAGGTGCAGCCTTTGCTGATATGGGCGTATACGGAGGTATATATGGAAGTGGCTTTACGATGACAGGTGAACCGAATATTCCACAAATCAAACAAATGAATTTGCCAGCAATGGTCATCAAAGGACAAACTTTTAATGTGGATTTAATTTCAACGAATAAATAAATGACAAACATCATTCGAATCTATTTAGTCTGCATGTTATTTCTGTTTAGTGCGAATTTGTCACAAGCAGACAATATCACAGCAGCCGAATATTTTTGGGATAACGATCCGGGTGTTGGGAATGGAATCGCTTGTGCAACATTTACGGCGAGCGATTCGGTGCATCTGACACAAACTATTTCAACTACAGGACTTAACTCAGGAATTCATCTGTTATACATTCGTACAAAATCTATAAATGGTATATGGTCTTTGAGTGAAGGTCGCCCTATTCGTGTGGAGGCAGAATTAGTTATAGGGGAATATTTTTGGGATACTGATCCAGGCATTGGAAATGGAACTGCCATTCCAATTTACATACCCACAGATTCATTGGCGACCACTTTTTTTGGAAGTACAAATAGTTTACACAAAGGTGTTCATCAGTATTACACAAGGTTCAAAAACTCAGAAGGACGATGGAGTCTTGCTGAAGGAAGGCCCATCACCATCGTGTCGCCGATTGTGTATGCCGAATATTTTTGGGATCATGATCCAGGGCAAAACAACGGATTACCAATTGCCTTGTCATTGACCGGTGATAGTGTTCAAACAAATTTAAATATAAGTTCTGCAGGTTTGCCAAGTGGCTTTCATCAATTATATATTCGAACCCGAGATGCGGATGGAGACTGGGCCTTGAGTGAAGGACGTGCTATCTATGTGCAAGCACAAATAATTGGGGGTGAATCTTTTTGGGATACCGATCCGGGACTCGGGAACGGCAATCCAATTTTTCTATGGGGTTATACCGATTGGCTCTCTACAAACTTAATTCCTTCTACCGCCGGTTTATCAAAAGGCTATCATACGTATTATACACGATTTAAAAATTCCGATATGAAATGGGGTTTGTCTGAAGGGCGTACAATTAAAGTCACCACACCTATTATCGCTGCGGAATACTTTTTCGATACAGACCCAGGTCAAGGCAATGGAATAGTCTTGCCCATCACAAGTGGCGAAACAGTGAATTTTGATGGAAGCATTACCTTGCCTAATTTATCACCTGGATTTCATCGTGTTTGTTTTCGTACAAAGCAAATGGAAGGATCTTGGTCCATGGCAGAATCTAAGTTAATCAACGTTCTTCCCTTAGACACAGTGCCCAATAAAATATTGGTAAAGGCAGAATATTATTTTGATACAGATCCCGGTGTTGGCAATGGCATGTCTATTCCATTAAATCAAACCACAAATATTACATGGAATAGTTCAATCACCTTGCCTTCTAATTTGTTCGGATTACATTGGTTTTTCTTACGTACGCAAGACAATCTTGGAAAGTGGTCGTTGTGCGAACAGAAAATGGTTTATATAAATCCTGTTCAAACAATGGCATCCAATATTGTGGCTGCTGAATATTTTTTAGATAATGATCCCGGTTTAGGCAATGGAATAAGTGTGCCGTTGAATTCTCCATCCTCAATTGTCAACGAATGTAAATTTATTACATTGTCCAATTTAAGTGTGGGTAGCCATCGAATTTGTTTTCGTACCAAAGACAACTTACAACATTGGTCATTACACGAAGGCAAATCTTTTTCGGTAATTAATTCTTCAAACGTCGACATCATCGCCAATTCCACCAGTGTTTGTCCGAATACAAATGCTACCATGACCGCTTTTACTTCCAACGGATTTGCCAATTATCAATGGTATAAAGACTGTGATCCGATTGACGGAGCTACCACAGCTACTTACGTCCCAACTAGTGCCGGACATTATTGGGTAAGTGTTTCAAAACTTGGACAAGTACAAGTAGATGATATGGTACTCTATGATTCTTGCTATTTTTCATTTTCATTGAAACTGTTTTTACAAGGATATTATATAGGTTCGGGAAGTATGCAATCTGTGTTAGCGAATCAAGGTGATAATCCCAATACATCCTTGACGGATTATATTTATGTAACAGCCTATGATAAAAACACCTTGAACTTTTTGACTTCTGCACCAGCAATTTTATTTACAGACGGCACGGCATTAGGTTCGATTCCGCCAGTGTATGATTCTGTATATTTATTAATCACTCATAGAAATAGTATACAAACTTGGACTGCGAATCCTGTTTTACTCACTAACCAATTCAACTATGATTTTACCACAGCTGCCTCGCAAGCCTATGGAAATAACCAAATAGAAGTAGAGCCCGGCATCTTTGCCTTCTACACAGGCGACATCAATCAAGATGGCTATATTGATGGATTTGATTATCCAGATTTTGAAATGGATTCACAGAATAATGTAAGCGGTGTCTATGTGGCTACAGACTTAAATGGGGATGGTTATGTGGATGGTTTTGATTATCCAATCTTTGATGCGAATAGTCAAAATAATGTGAGTGTGATAATGCCTTAAAGAAAGTCGTGTTTTAGTTTTTATATTAGACTGTTTTTTTAGATAGTCTTTTTTTATGCTCCCGATTTTCTTTTCAGTCGCCTCATGTTTCGTTTCGGGAACCCTTTCAAATTTTTCTACAGATGCTGGTCAGAAATGAAGTAGCCCAAATATCATGCAAGTATATCTAAAAGAAATGGAATAATGCTTTGCACTGAATGATGACTTATACCCTTTACATTTTCCTGAAATTATTGTTTTCACATTAAACAACAACCCCTAGTTAGTTTAAAAATCAATACTACCACTATTGGTAATTGACCAGCTTTACTTACAAGAATACTTTTGCCTTGTAAATATTTACTTCATCACAAAAAAAATTAACTATGAAAAAGAAAATTATTTTTTCCCTTCTCTTGTTCGGCTCAAGTTCTATATCGGGATTGCTTTATGGGCAAACCGTGTTCAATGTAGCAGCGATGAGCCAAACTATAGACGGGATTACTTTCAGCAACTCCATGGGAGAAATGGCTTTGGTAAGCACAGAAACGCAAGCCAATTATGCCATCACACAAGGATTTCTGCAGCCACAGATTATCTTCATTCAAGATCCAATGCAAGAGGAAGGAATGAATGAAATGGGAATGTTCAGTAGGACTATCAAATTATATCCAAATCCTACTGAGGCTATCCTACACATCGAAATAGAGTCAGATCAACTCGATGAATTAACCATACAATTGTATGATGTAACAGGCAAATTGCTACAGGTTAAACACCCTATGCAAGGTCAAGGTAGAAGCACCCATCAAATAGATCTAGGAAGTTATGCAAATGGTACTTATCAGCTAGTCCTTGCACAAAAAAAGGCCCACGGTAAAGAAGAAAAACAAACATTCAACATTCAAAAAACCAAATAATTAATTTTAAAAAACAACATCATGAAAAACAACTTATCAATCAAATTAATCTGCGCACTTGTATGCTTATTTATAGGATTTACAACCTATGCCCAAGTGCCACAAAAAATGAACTATCAGGGCGTGGCAAGAGATGCCAAAGGAAACCCGATTTCGAAACAAGCGATTGCTTTAAAAATTGCCTTGCTGCCAACACAAGATGCCATAGAACCAGAGTATGAAGAAACGCAACTAGTAACAACCAATGAATTTGGTTTATATACTTTACAAATCGGAAACGGCCATGCAGACATAGGCGAAATGAGCAAGGTGACATGGTCTACAGGAAATAAGTATATCAAAGTCATGATAGATCCAAAAGGTGGTAACAATTATCAAGACTTTGGCACGACTCAACTTTTATCTGTTCCTTACGCCATGTACGCTGATGTGTCTGGCGAGAGTAAAAGCACCAAAAATTCTACGCGTGCCACAAACAATTTTATAGAAAAAACAAACAATGTAGGTGTCACCAATTCAACTTCTCAAATTTACGACGATGGAAATAATATTGGTATTGGTACAACAACCCCTACTGCAAAGTTTCAAATTAATCAAAATGTAGCGGCTGTGAAAGAACATATTCGTATGCAAAATTTAAGTGCTACGGGAGCAGGTCGATTTACCATGTATAATGATCAAGCAGCAACAGCCTATGCTACTTTTACTAAATATGGCACGGGCTATGCTGGTGGTTACGTAGGTATTTCTACTTTATATCCTTATGCCAATTTATTAGCCTTTGGAAATAATGGAATTGTGGCTAACGACGGATTAGGGAAATTTCTAGTATCCTCTGGTGGTAATATTGGCTTAAGTATATTTAAAGGAGGTACAAGTAAATTGAAATTCCATGCAGATTTTGCTACTGAGAATGTGGGTATTGGCGGCAATGCAAATCCAGTAAGCAGAGTGCATTTAAATAATACTGATGGAACAAGTATGGACATGCGTTTGACAAATACTACTTCTGGACATGCTGTTACAGATGGATTTGTGCTTACACAAAATGGACAACATACAGAATTATGGAATCATGAAAATGGCGCGATGTCTTTTGGCACGAATAACAATGAAAGAATACGTATTGCTGCCAATGGGAGTGTAGGTATAGGAACAAATTCGCCCAATTCAGGTTATAGACTTACAGTGAATCCTGATCCAGTAAATGGTAAAGGAGGCATATTAGTAAATGATGCGATTGATGAAGAAGCGATTACTGTATCAAAATCAGGCATTAACAATGCAGTAGATTTAAG
>CAZSUF010000060.1:0-17227 GCA_964609875.1 uncultured Bifidobacterium sp. | reverse complement strand
CCATTTCTTAAACCATTTCATTTTTAGGGCTAAAAAAACTTAGAAAACCTAACACTAACCTTATTCAAAAAAGGTCAACCTATTTCTGGACAAGACATTTACAATATCGTGTAAGACAATTGAGCAATCGTTCAACATCCTAACTTAAAAATATAAAAGTTTACTTTTAAAAGTAACTTTAATTCTACGAATTCGAAACAAAGAAAATCCTACATATTAGTGATCAATATTAATGCCTCTCGTCACTAATTTTCCTTTGGCCGGATATGTCCTAAGCATGGCATGCTGAGCATTCCAAATTCAACTAATATTGCAACATAATTTGATATACTCATGAAAACAAAATTTGTATTCATTCTTCTACCACAATTGCACCTTCTAGACTTAGCTGGTCCAGATCAAGCAATCCATGAAGCTATTGATTATGGAGCTGTATTTAGCATCGAATATGGCTGTGTAGAAAGCAACATAATAACTACAGCTGGTTTACCTATTGGCAATATCCAACATTACTCTAAAATAAAATGTAAAAAAGGCGACTATCTAATAATTCCTGGTTCAAATGCAAACTATTTGACTTCAGAAAAATTTAGAAAAAACAAAGATCTTTTCACATGGATAGTGGACAATTATAATAAAGGAGTTAATGTTTGTAGTATCTGTGCAGGTGCTTTTGCCCTTGCCGAAACTGGTCTACTTAATGGAATTCATTGTACAACGCATTTCAAAAAAACGACTCTTTTACAAGAACTCTATCCTAAAGCCAAAGTACAAGAAAATATTCTATTTACAGAACAAAACAACATTTATACAAGCGCTGGTATTGCATCAGGTATCGATTTAATTTTACATATTATCGAAAAAATAAAAGGTAGTCATTTTGCACACCTGGTAGCAAGAGAATTAGTTGTGTATAATAGAAGAAATGGAAGTTCCTCTCAACTTAGCGATTTACTAACTTTCAGAACTCATATCCATGCAGGAATTCACAGAGCCCAAGATTTTATTATTTATCATATTCATACAAAATTAAATCTTCAAGACCTTGCCGATATTGCCCACATGAGTGAAAGAAACTTTAGTCGAATATTTAAAATAGAAACAGGTATTACTACTGGTCAATTTATCAATACAATTAGAAAAGAAAAAATAATTGAATTACTGAAGAATCCAGATTTATCAAGAAAAGAAATAGCCAACAAAGTTGGATTAGAAAGCGAAAAACAACTTAGTCGAATCTTACACAAAACCTTATGAAAAAATTTACACCCAGACCAATTCGCTTTCTTGAATACACAACCGTTAATCATTGGACAATTAAGATTTATACTATCACAGACAAAAAAGAATTTACAGATACAAGATACATTGACAAAGCTAAAAACCAACTGAGTCATTGGCTATGTTTAAGCCAACAAACTCTCCTAGAAAATTACAAAATAGCTACTCTCATTTTACACGAATGCAAGGAAGGATGTTTTGCCATAATAAACTGGTGGCTTGATGAAAATATGCTACAACATTTTGTATTCCTTGCGAAAAACTCCACAGACAATTTTTCAGCATACTCTTCGATCCATGGAATCACTACTTGCATTTGGGAATTAGAAATTTTATGGTTTGAAAGAAACGCATGGGTAGAACTTGTTTTAAAAAACAACAACCAAAATTTTGACGCCTATCTATATGCTCAACTAAACACAGACTCATGTCTAAAATAATTCAAATTGCATTATTGATGCAATTCATGTTGCTAATATCAATATTAACAGATGCCCAAACTTTCGATATCAAACATGTTGATTTAGATCTACATTTCAATTTGTCAAAAAAGCAGGTCCAAGGAATTGCCACCATGTCTATTTTAGCTACCGACGGACTTAATCAATTAGCCTTGGATGCAGGACAATTAACTATTGATCATATTAATATCTTCGACTCCATTTCACTTCAATATAATTATGATGGAGGAGACAAATTTGGAGGATTAAACATACTTCTAAACAAAGAATATCTAAAGGGCGATTTAATACAAATTCAAATAATTTACAAAACAAATTATGTTAACTTATCCGACCCGAATAATTTAGGTGGTAGCCTTGGAAAAGGCTTAAGATTTTTTTCTCCTACCTATTCAACACCACAGAAACAAACACAAGTATGGAGCGGCCCACATAACCGCTATTGGTTTCCATGCATAGAGGATGTACAAGATATTTATACAACTTCTTATAAGGCAACTCTTGAAAAGCAATTCATGTTTATTGCCAATGGAGAGTTAATTAAAACCACCACTAACCCAGATAACACCATTACTTATTATTATAATTCCAATTACCCTCACCCTAACTATTTGAATGCCTTTGTTATCGGAAACTATGCAACTGTTCAACAAAATCTCAACCATATTCAAATCAATCATTATTGCTACCCTTATGAAGTAAAAGCCACTGTAGCAACCACACAACTAATCCCAGACATGATACAATTTATGTCAAAAAAGACTAATACCTCATTCCCAAACAAGCATTACCATCAAGTTATGATTCAAGATTATCCGTTTCCAGGTATACATGGATTTGAAGGATTAGGAATTTTATCAGAAAACTATATTGACGACGAAGGTGTTCATGAAGATTTCAAATATTTATGGGACGGTATCGCTATGCAGTCTATTGCTTCTCAGTGGTTCGGAAATGCTATCATGCCAAAAACCTTGAATGATATCTGGCTCAACAATGCCTTTGTTCAATACTTTGCTGGAATGTATACAAGCTTTAAAAATAGTAGAGATGAGTACTTAACTTATTACTTACCTTTTGAGAAAACAAATACCATTACAGACTGGAATGTCGGATATAAAAGACCCATTGTGGCAAAATCTATTTCGGATATAGATAATTATGTTAGCGACAATTACTCAACATATAGAGGCGCACTGGTTCTGCATATGTTGCAAAAAGAAATTGGTGAAGCAAATTGGTGGAAAGCAATACAGTTATATGTGAAAAATAATATTAATCGACAAGTCAATACACAAGACTTCCAACAAGCAATTGAACAAACCACAGGCCAATCATATCAATGGTTTTTTGATCAATGGATCAATAAAATTGGATTACCGAAATTTCTTATCACAAAAAAATATGACGCTCATGAAAAGCAACTTCACCTATATATTAACCAAACACAAGAAAAAGATACTTCTTCAGAATTTGAATCTGTGGAATTCTTTAAAGGCAAAATTGATATTCAAATTGATAAGGAATTAAAGACTGTAAACTTAGAATCTATTCAAGAAAATCATTTTGTTTTCAATCTAGAAACTGAACCAAGATCAATTAATATTGATCCAGAAGAAACTTGGATTTGTGAAAAAATATTCAATAAGGAATTGGGTGAATTAATTAATCAATTAGAATACGATCCCAATGTGCTTGGAAAAATTTCCGCCATTGATCAATTGGCTTCATTCTGCCTCGACAGCAATACTTCCAATACAACAAAAAATCGAATTATTGAAGTATTCATCATAGAAGTACTATCAAAGAATTATTGGCGATACAGAACCTATGTTCTTTCCACGTTAAGAAGAATAATGCCTTTGCCATATGATGCATCTACACTTTCTATGCTGTTGCAATGTATTCAGCATGGAAAATCATGGTTAAAAACTTCAGCTATTACCATGCTTGGGAACACAAAAGATACACAATATGTTGATTTATATATCAAGGCCTTACATGACAAAAGTGACAGAGTAATTAATGCAGCGGCTATTGCATTAGGAAAAACAAAAAGCGAAAAAGCTTTTAACACTTTGCTTCAACTTGACAAAAAACCATCTTGGAAAAACCAAAGTCGGATAAGCGCCCTTAATGGGTTTGAACAATTAAATGATCTTAGAGCAACTGACTTTGCTTTAGCCTGCTTAAAGGATAACACCTCTGCGAGATGGTATTTAGCCACCCCTATTTGGGACTATCCGTATGCAGCAGCAAAGACTTTAGCTGCTTTAGGACAAGGCCACTTAGGCTACCCTATCGTTGTAGATAGAATTAAAAAATCTATAGATGACAATGATCTTAATGACCTATTTCAGCAAGTGCAACTAATGAATATGCTAGCAGATGAGCGAGGCAAGGAAGTTTATGAATTATTATATTCAAACTTTAAAAATGATTCTACGATACAAACAACCATTCATACCTTCGAAAATGAATTTCTTCAAACAATAAATAAATAGACAACATGAAAAAATCAGCTATTCAACACATGCCCGAGTATTTTGATAGATACATACTTCTTACTGACGATGTAACTTATATAGAAGCTCTAGAAATTAGCCTTCAAGAACTAATAGATGCACCTCTTGATACTTGGAAGGCCTTGGGTGAAAAAGTTTATGCGCCTGGCAAATGGACAGTTAAAGATATTCTACAACATTATATCGACACTGAAAGAGTATTCACTTATCGAATCACAGCCATTGCCCGTGGCGACAAACAATTCATGATACCCTATGATGAGGAAATGTTTGCAGAACAGGCTTTAGCGAATCGAAGATCCATTGATGACTTATATGAAGAACTTCTTACTTTAAGAAAAACAACTATCATGATGTATAAATCTTTTACAAAAGACATGTTGCTTCAGGTTGGGAATGGATTCAATGGAACCACTTACTGCGTACTTTCTTTAGGCTTCATGTTGGCGGGTCATCAAAGATGGCATGTCAGAGTACTCGAAGAAAGATATTATCCTTTACTTAAAGTAGAATAATTCAAGACCACATACTTTAAAAACGATTTTTAATCACGTCTTTACCACAGCATTGATATGAAAACGGAACCATGTGGCAAGGATAGAGCGGATACCCTGCACCATCTCGTTCTTCAAAACGAGATGGGAAGCGTATGAGCGATAGCCTGTCCGCCACCCAAATAAAAAACATCCTGCTTTATAGCCAGTAGAAATTATATATCGCCATTTATAGAATTTATAACAATTCGCTAATTATGCATAGCCTAATTTCGCGCTACCTTAAGTAATTTTATGTTGAATAAATTAGCAGGCGTCATAGCCATCATGTTGCTTTTGCCTTGTTTGGCATTTTCTCAAAACTATACACTCAGTGGCTCTGTTAAAGATGCTGCCAATGGCGAAGATTTGATTGGCGTAACAGTTAGAGTGGTTGAATTAAAAGACAAAGGCGCTCGAACAAATAGTTACGGGTTCTATTCACTGACTTTACCTAAAGGAAATTACACTGTAGAATTTCAATACCTAGGCTATGAAAAGCAAAGTATCAAGCTAGATTTCGACAAAGACATCAAGCAAAATATACAATTAAAATTGATTGAAAAAGCCATTAAAGACGTGGTTGTAAAAGCTGTGAGAGAAGACAAAAATGTAACACGAACTGAAATGGGCGTTATCAAGTTTGATCCTAAATCTATAGAAACAGTGCCTGTTTTATTTGGCGAAAAAGATATCATCAAAACCTTACAACTTACTCCAGGGGTGAAGGCTGCTGGTGAAGGTCAAAGCGGTTTCTATGTGAGGGGCGGAGGTGTTGATCAAAACTTAATTTTACTTGACGAAGCTCCTGTGTACAACGCCTCACATCTCTTAGGCTTCTTTTCAGTTTTTAATTCCGATGCGCTCAAAGATGTAACCTTATACAAAGGGGATATCCCTGCTGAATTTGGAGGAAGAGCTTCGTCTGTTTTAGACATCAAAATGAAAGATGGAAACAATAAAAATTATTCAGCTTCAGGTGGCATAGGTCTGATATCCTCTAGGTTGACAGTTGAAGGTCCTATCGTAAAGGACAAAGGATCATTTATTGTTTCAGGTCGAAGAACGTACGCAGATTTATTTCTTAAACTCTCTAAGGATAGCCTACGCAAACAATCTAAACTATATTTTTATGATTTAAATCTGAAAGCCAATTACCAAGTTGGCAAAAAAGATAGAGTATTTCTTTCAGGCTATTTTGGTAGAGATATTTTTGGTTTAGGATCTACCTTCGGATTTGATTGGGGCAATAGCACAGCAACCGTAAGATGGAACCACGAGTTTAGTGCGAAATTATTTTCCAACACCTCGGTAATTTATAGCGATTATAGTTATAGAATCAAAGTTGGTTTTGATGACAGAGAATTTCAAATCAAATCTTCAATCCGTGATTATAATCTCAAACAAGATTTTAGTTTATTCGCTAATTCAAATAATAGCATAAAATTTGGTTTCAATTTAATGCATCATACATTTAGGCCAACCGTATTTTCAGGCACTGGGTTAAATGTCAACGATTCTTTAAAAAATAGATATGCTCTTGAAGGCGGTATCTATCTTCAAAACGAACAAACCATCAATGATAAAATTAGTGTAAAGTATGGGGTAAGGGTTTCAGCCTTTGATTATATCGGACCTGGAAAAGCTTATACCTATGACGCTAAAGGAAATTTAATTAGTGAAAAATCCTACGAAAACGGAGAAAGTATTAAAACATATTGGGGCGTAGAACCAAGAATTTCTGCGAGATATCAAATCAACGATATCAGTTCAATAAAAGCATCTTACAACAGAAATTTCCAATACTTGCATCTCCTTTCCAATTCTACCACTTCATCTCCTACTGATATTTGGGTTCCAAGTAGTAATAATGTAAAGCCTCAAATTGCCAATCAAGTGGCACTTGGTTATTTCAGAAATTTCAAAGACAATATGTTTGAAGTGTCTATTGAAACATATTACAAAACCCTAGAAAATCAAATTGATTATAAAAATGGAGATGACTTATTTTTAAATACAGATGTTGAAGCTGAACTTGAATATGGCAAAGGTCGAGCTTATGGGGCTGAATTTTATGTGCACAAACAAACTGGCAAACTCACTGGCTGGGTAAGTTATACGCTTTCTCGTTCATTAAGAACTTTTAAAAACATCAACCAAGGGAATGAATTTTCTGCTAAGCAAGATAGAATTCACGACATCGCCATTGTAGGTATGTACGAACTGGCAAAAAAATGGAAGCTATCAGGAAATTGGGTTTATAATACAGGCTCTGCTGTTACTTTTCCATCTGGATCCTATATCATTGATGGCAAAAAAGTTCCTTATTATACAGAAAGAAATGGCTATAGAATGCCCGCTTACCATCGCTTAGATTTTGGAGTAACTTGGGTACGCAAAAAAACAGAACGTAGAGAATCAAGTTGGAATCTGTCTTTATACAATGCCTATGGTCGTCAAAACGCCTATTCAATTGCCTTCCAGCAAAACGAAGATAATCCTAATCAAACCGAAGCTTTACAAACATCACTCTTCCGTTGGATTCCATCAATCACCTATAACTTCAAATTTTAATTCATGATAAAATATTCTTTAGCCATCATTTGTACGCTCATCATTTTTTCTTCTTGTCAAAAAGTTATTGACGTCAATCTGAATGACGCCAACCCAGCCTATGTAATCGAGGCAAACTTGTACGAAGGCAATCACGATTTTAAAGTTAAAATTACTCAAACCACTAGTTATTTTGGCACCGATGCGCCACCTGATGTAAATAATGCTGAGGTGAAATTAATCGATCAGCAGAATACGAGTTATGCTGTTCCATCAACAGGAAATGGTTGGTATATCTTGCCGAATTTTAATGCTATCGCCAATTCAACTTACAAACTTCTTGTAACAGCTGATGGCAAAACCTTCGAAGCCAACGCCCAACTTCCCTTACATACCCAAATCGATTCATTAAGCTATGAAAAATTTAATGGCTTTGGCGGCGGGCCAGGTGGACCCGGAGGTGGCAAAGAAGAATTAATTCTAATGACCACACATTTTCAAGATACAATTGGTATCAAGAATTTCTATCGCATTTTAGTTACTAAAAATGATACGCTTCAAAACAAACCATTTGATACTTATCTTGTAGATGATAAAATTAGAGATGGTCAATACTTTGACGCGCCTCTTTTCACGACCTTTTTCAAAACAGGTGATACCGTAAACATAGAACTTCTTTCCATGGACGACAAAGCTTATGACTACTTAACCACCTTAAGCGATATCATCACGGGCGATGCCAATACGAGTGCGGCCCCTGCGAATCCAAACACCAATTTTTCTAATGGTGCCCTAGGTTATTTTGCCGCTTTCAATAGCAGTAAAAAATCAATTCGCATCAAATAAATATTTTTTTTCATTAGGGCGGCAATCGCGCTGTCCGTTACAAGTCCTCTTCCGAATCGGCTATCAACTGTCATGTAAGATGCGATTAAGTGAAGCCTCTCGGAATGCGGGCTTTTCACTACCATCGCTGCCGCAATACAACAGGCTAGTTGCCTCATGATTGGCTATTCTAATGGGCTTAGCTTAAGTTCGTTTATAAGATTCTATTCAATACTAAGAATGCTATGCTTCATGGCATTGACTTCTACCACATCTCCCACAGCCTTTCCAATAAGTTGCTCACCTAAAGGAGATTTTATTGAGACTGCAATGATTGTCTTGTTATGCAGAATAATTTTAGGCAAAGCTACACTAAGCAAATACAAACCCTTATTTGTTTGAACCAAACTACCCATTCTGGCTTCTAAGAATTTATCGACAAAATTTATTTGAGCGAATACGGTCTTATTATCAATGGCATCATACAAATGCTTAGCCACCTGACTTTGTTCTAATTGTAACATAGATAAAGCAGTTTCATGTTTATCACCCGCAGTGCTTTTTGTTTCATTCAACACACTGATACTTAATTGATCTAAAGCAAACTGATACCCGTCTATCTTTTCATCAAGTTGTTTTAAAAATTCTTGTACAACTTCTTGCTTACTTATTTCCATACTATAATTTTAAACTTCTTCTCATTGAAAAAAAATACTTGAGAACCCAATTATTTTGTTCACTCATTTGCTTTTTAGTGACTTGCGAAAATAAGCTGGAATCAGAAGAAATACACTTTTAAAACAGCTCTAATCAATATTTTGCCCATTTCATAAAGATTTCTGTACTTTTATAGTAGGGTAAGTACTAAATTGATTGTTTTGTAGGTTATAGACAAATGGCACGCTATTTGACTTTCAATTATCTCACATGCTCTAAAATTAAGAATTAACATGATTATCCTTAAGACTCGACTTCCATTTTTATCCCTATTTATTGCTAGCACACTAGCATTCAACTTGTTTACTCAAACTAGTTTGGCAGAATCTATGGTTTACAAAGTCATGAAAGGAGATGATGCTATAGGTCAAATTCAAATCATACGAACAGTTAAAAATGATATCGTAGAATATTTTTTCGAATCTAAAGTAAAACTTACCGTGATTTTTGATATTGAAGTGTATGATAAAATGAGGGTATTTTTTAAAGCTGGTCAAATGACGCAAGCCTCCTTGTATAGAACGCTGAATGGTAAGATAAGGGTAAACAATGCAGCTACATGGAACGGCACTCATTATCAAATGACCAATAAAGATGGAGAAAAATCTTCATTGTCGCAATTGGTTATGATGACGACCGCAAGTCTATATTTTCATGAACCCAAAGATGGAACCTATATCTTTTCAGAAAAATTTCAGAAAATGCTACCTGTTAAATGGATAAAAGATAGAAAGTATTTGTTGAAATTACCTGGAGGAAATAAAACCTATTACTCTTATGCCAATGGCACCTGCAATCTTGTTGAAGCTGAAACTGATTGGGCAGATTTAAAATTTGTATTGAATTCAAAAAAATAATGGCACAAAAAAACCGCCTCTTTCAAGGCGGTTTTTAATTTGAAGTCTTTTTATTTTTTAACCATGGATTTCAACACGGCATCATTCACTTTTACCGGATACTTACTTTCTAAATCAGCAATCCATTGTTTCTCCAAATATTCTTGGTATTCAGAAATCACATAACCTCTAGCTTCTCCTAAAGTCTTTTGAGTTGGGGTATCAAAAACTTCTTTTACATCAATCACTGAATATGTGCCATCATCATTCTTAAAATAAGGAGAATATTTTCCTTCTACAAACTTGGTAGATGCAGGGAATCTTGACTTCTCGAATTTACCTGTTTCAACAACCACTCTATTTTGCGGACCATCTCCATTAGCAGCTTTTGTAACTTCTTCAGGAGTTTTATTTTGTGGGTTATTTAGTTCTTTCACCAATTTCTTTGCAAAAGATTCATCAGAAGCTTTATATAAATTTCCTTTTACAGCTGGAGTCCACATGTACTTACTCTTATTTTGATTATAATAATCTTCTAAACCTGTAGTATCAACTGAGGCTTTAGTCCACACAGTTTTATCAGTTAATTCAAACAACATAATTCCATCGCGATACTCATTTAACAGGTTGCGATATTCTTCATTTTCATCTACCAATTTATTTTCTTGGTAATCATACAAGGCTTTATCAGCATAGTTTTTGAATAAGGATTTCAAAGAACTTTCTTTTTGGCCATAAATCTTACCGCGTGTATAAGATTCAATATAGTTTGCGAAATCAGACTGTGTAAAGGTTGTTTCCTTCATCGTAAACAACATAGAATTAAAGGTTTTATAATCGCTTCCTTTAAATGAACCATTGCGTACAGCCGAATCAGGTATTGCGTTAATGAGTGTAGTTAAATTACTCGGGTATTCTTTGTAACCTAATTTGCTTTTAATTTTCTCTGTAAATTCTTGACGTGCAATATCAATGCGCCCGTCTTTTTCAACACGTCTTGTTAGGTCATTCTTCATGGAATCATAAGGTCTAACTGGCGTTTTCTTAATTAATTTAAGAATGTGATATCCATACTCTGTTAAGATTGGTTCACATATATCTCCAGGATTTTTTAAAGCGAAAGCTGCATTTTCAAAATCAGGCACCATTTGTCCAACACCGAAACTTGCCAAGGTACCTTGGGTATTTTTAGAGAATTTATCTTCTGAATATTTGTCTACCATGGTTTCGAACTTCTGTCCTTTTTTAAGCATAGTATATACAGAATCAATTCTTGCTTTACCAGCAGCTTTACCAGCCTCACCCGCACTTTTTTGCACGGCCACCATCACTTGTGCTACTTGAATTTCTCCTCTTGCGGCTCTTTCTTCTAACTTTTTAACGATGTGGTAGCCATAAATAGTTTTGATTGGCTTGGAAAAGGTTCCTACAGGTGTATTATACGCTGCTGTCTCAAAAGGATAAACAACTTGCATAGCTGTAATAAATCCAATATCACCACCATTTGTTGCAGATTGTTTGTCCTCACTTAATGCCTTTGCGATAGCTGCAAAATCTGCTTTATTCAAAGTAAGTGCTTTATAAATACTATCAATTTTTTGAAATGCGGCTACTGTATCTTCTGTACCGCGAGGAATTCCAATTAAAATATGTCCAACGCGTACATCTTTTTTCATTCTCTCGTAAGCTTCCTTCACTAGGCGATCTGAAACTTCTTTGTCTGTAAGATAAGTTTTAGCTAATTGTTTTTTATAGGTTCCTAATTCACTTTGAATGCCAGATAAAGTATCCATTTGCATTCTTTCCGCTTCGGCAACTTTCATTTTAAATCTGCTATACAAGCTTAAATATTCTTTTAATGCTTTTTCACTAAAATCAGGCTTTTGGTTGTTGATGTTTTTAGTATACATTCTCAAAAACTCTGACTTACCCACTTCCTTACCGCCATACGTAAATAATGTTTGATCTACTTTTTTCTGTGCTTGAGAAGTCTGAACACTGGTTAACATTACAAGGGTAAAACCAAATGCGTAAATAATTCCTTTCATTTTTATCTTTATTTGCTTAATATATCTATGTTTATAGAACCGATCGTATTTATTTTTTCTTCTCTTTGGCTTCTCTATCTTTTTTCTTTTCTAACCATTCTATAAGGCCTACGATATTTTTATGATCGATTCTTTTTCCTCGGATAATTTTATTTTCGTCGAGCAAATATACAGTAGGTGTGCTGTAAACATCATAAAATGCCCTAAAATTTGTAGTGTGTTTTGGATCGTGTACATGAATCCAACCCGATTGTAGTTTATTATCTCGAATATACTCTTTCCATTTAGTATCTTCATCTTCTGCCTCAACAGCATAAATCTTTACGTCATACTTTTTCAACACAGCTTTGTATAATGAATCAAATTTAGGCATTTCGGTTTTACAATGTCCGCAAGTTGGAGACCAGAAAATCAAGATGGTATATTTGGCTTTTACTGAAGATAAAGGCACTACATTTTGATCTGTACTATCTACCATACGCATATCCATAGCAGGTTGCCCTATCATATTAGGGGCAATTTTTCTTGCTCTGTCTTCATACTTTGCTAATTGGGCAGAATCAACCCAGGTGGCTACACCTTTCATATAATAATTTTCTACTAAGTACACAAAAGCTTCATCAAGCCCCATGACTTTGCTAGTTTCAGCCCATCGAGTTAAATACCATAAAGTATACTTAAAAGTTTCGGGATATCCTTTAGCCTTATTCAGCAACATGTCACACTCTCGCTCCACAGAATCAGGAGTTGGGATAACTAATTTAGTCATATAATCTTCTAATTTTCGCTCATAAATTGGCGTATAAATAAGACGATCGTCTTTAAAATCATATCGATCCCAATAATGAGACTTATAATAAACTCTTGGATAACTGCTATCTTTAGTTCCGTCAGGCAATACTGGAAAAACCGTTGGAATATCTGGCTCATAGATGGCATTAAACAATTTTGTTAAAAAACTTGTGGGATGATTGGCCACAAAATTCTCCCTGTAACTGCTTAGTTCTTCTCCTTTTTTCTTCAACTTTTCATAAACTTTCGAAGAGTCTGATTTTGATTTGCAAGTGGCAAGTTCTGACTCCATTTTTTGATATTCTGCTCCATATTTAGCTAAGAATTTCTGATAATCATAGAAATTAGTATTCTCTGCACTCCCAGTAAACTTAGCACTTTGATAAATATTAGATTTAGTTAAATCAAAAGTAAAATTGTCGCCATTTAATAAAATAAATTCAACAGAGGTAGATTTATCTGCAAATAAAATCAAGTATAAACCACCTGTGATGGGTTGGGTAGACTTAAATATAGCTTCTCCCTTATTACTTAATCGAGCAGAATCGTCTTTAAAAACAGTGGAGGCTTTGCCAAAATAATGGCACAAATAAACTAAGGTGTCATGTGCGTCACTAAATTTTACTTTTACTTGATAGCCATCTTTAGCTGATGCGTTCAAAAATAAAAATAAGCCAAGTACAAGAGAAAGAAAATATCTCATGGATAATAATTTTAAAGTGTGTGAATTTACGACATCAAGACGAAGGATTAAAATAGAGAGTTGTTACATTTGCACCACGTTAACAGAAGCAAGTGAATCTCTTGACTTAAATGAACAAAATTGCACCCTATGAGCAAAAAGAAAAAATTTGTACTAGACAATGTGTTGATAGAAAGCTATGCTGCAGAAGGAAAATGTATTGCTCGACATGATGAAAAAATAATTTTTGTTGAAGGTGCAGTGCCTGGAGACATTGCCAATCTTTTTGTTTTTAAAAATAAAAAAGATTGGGCAGAAGCTAGAGTGAATCAAATAACCACCTTTTCGCCAAATCGTATAACTCCATTTTGCCAGCATTTTAATTTATGTGGCGGATGCAAATGGCAAATGCTACCTTATGCTCAACAACTTGTTTTTAAAGAACAACAAGTCAAAGATCAATTAAAAAGAATAGGAAAAGTAGAACCATTAAATTACTTACCCATCATAGGTTGTGAAGAGGATAGACTTTATCGAAACAAATTAGAATTTACTTTTTCAACTAAACAATATTTAAGCACGGCTGATATTCAAACTGAGGCTTCTTCATTAAAAAATGTATTAGGGTTTCATGCACCCAGACTATTTGATAAAGTAATTGATATTGAACAATGTCATTTACAAAACGAGCCTACCAATGCCATAAAAAATTTCATCAGGCAATATGCCTATGAACATCAAATCACATTTCATGATATCCGAATGCATCATGGTATGTTACGAAATTTGATGATTCGAGTGAGTACGCTGAATGAAGTCATGATTAATCTTGTATTTGGCGAAGACCCTGAAGACAAGGGCATGGATTTGCTTGAAGCTATCAAAAATAAATTTCCAGAAATTACCTCTTTGCAATACACCGTAAATAAAAAAATGAATGATACGATCTACGATCAAACGGTACATTGTTATGCTGGCAAGGATCATATCATTGAGCAACTTGAAGATTTCAAATTTCGTATTGGACCAAAATCTTTCTTTCAAACAAATAGTAAGCAAGCAGAAGTTCTTTATCATGTGACCAGAGATTTTGCTGAATGCACTGGCACAGAAACCCTATATGATTTGTATTGTGGCACTGGGAGTATTGGCATTTTTTTATCGCCACAAGTAAACAAAATTATTGGCGTCGAAGCGGTAGACGAAGCCATTGAAGATGCCAAGAAAAATGCCACTTTGAATGGTTTAACCAACACTTCTTTTTATAGTGGCGATGTAATTAAAGTATGCGATCAAGCATTTTTTGATAAACATGGGCATGCGGATGTGGTTATCATAGATCCGCCAAGAGCTGGATGTCATGAAAAACTATTAGAAAAACTACTAGAAATTCGCGCCCCCATCATAGTGTATGTAAGTTGTAATCCAGCCACACAAGCTCGGGATCTACAGTATTTATCCTCGATATATACGATTGTAAAATCACAAGCAGTTGACATGTTTCCTCAAACGCACCATATTGAAAATGTGGTACAACTTAAATTAAACACATGAGTGAATTTATTGAGCAATTCAAACAAAAACTAGCCTTACCCTTGCCAGGTATAGAAGCCCAAATGAAAATGGCGCCTCCTATCAGAACTTCTTCTATGCAAGCACCCGAAGATGCAAGACTAGGCGGTGTGATGATTTTGTTATTTGAAGCAGACAAAATATGGCATACCATTTTAATTCGAAGAAGCGAAGATGGGAAAACCCACAGTGGACAAATTAGTTTTCCGGGAGGCAAAAAAGACCCCAATGATTTTTCTATTATTGAGACTGCAAAACGAGAGTGTGAAGAAGAAATTGGCATGCATAGAAACGAAATAGAAATTTTAGGAAGCTTAACTCCATTATACATTCCTCCAAGCAATTTTCTTGTTACACCAACGATTGGACTCATACATCAAAACTTAAATTTTAAAGCATCGGAAAGAGAAGTACAAGAGATTATACGGGTGCCTTTAGATTTACTTTTTTATGACAAAATCAAGGATAAAAAAAGGGTAAAGCGTTCTGATATAAAAGAAGAAGATATGCTAACCCCTGTGTATGCACTTAGTGATGATATCATTATTTGGGGAGCCACCGCCATGATGATTGCTGAATTAGAGCATATTTATAAAATGCCTTTGTAATTTTGGACTGTGTATTGTGGCAACGATTGCAGTGGAAAGCCCGCATCCCGAGAGGCTTTACCCTGATTATTTTAATAGACATACTCTAGCCGATTCGGGAGAGGACTTGGAACGAAAAGCGTGTATGCCACCCAAGAAATAAATCACTATCTAACGAGAGTCACATTGCCTTTGAAATTTTTTCTGATTTGATTTGCATACATCACATCAATGACATAAATGTAGGTATCCATGGGTTGAGTGACGCCATTAAATTTACCATCCCATCCTCTACCATTTAGGGAGGTTGTTGAAAATATTTTCTCGCCCCATCGATTGTACATATCCATACTAAAAACTAACACTCCACTCGACAATAATTCTCTTGGCAAGAAGTAATCGTTGATGCCATCGCCATTTGGAGAAAAAGAATTTGGAATATTCAAATAGCAATCGCGTTTAATTTTAATGGTATCTGTTGAATTACATTCTCCATTCGAATTACTAGCTATAGCCCAATAAGTTCCGGGCTGAGTTACAGTAAGTGAATTACTGATGTCTCCAGTACTCCATTGCAAAATACTTGAAGGATTCAATACATTAGAAAGTTGTAAGGCAGCAGTTACACCAGGACAAATCATGGTGTCTTGACCTAAACTTATCGTCGGATAAGCGTCGACTTGAACATTTCTTGAGTAAGTTACGGGCGGACAAAAAGTAGAAGTACTTGTGAGTTGAATAATATAATTTCCTGGTTCTGTATAGGTATGTTGTGGATGATTTACATTGGCTAAAGAAGTGCCATCGCCAAAATCCCAAGTGAATGTTTTAGAATTACCTAAAGAATCTTTGAATAAAATAGGTTCGCCTAAACAAATGACACTATCACTCATGGTGAAAAAAGCCGAAGCGTTCTGAGCAACTTCTATGGTAAAAATTATTGTATCGTATTGTGGACATGCGCCTTTACTAAAACCTGATAATGTATAGGTAGTTGTAGTCAGTGGAGAAAACGTAAGTCCAGAATTATTAGGCCCTGCAACTACACCATTGGTTGGATTATACTCGAAATATTCATGTTCAGGGATTAATAAAATGGTATTTTCTCCCGGGCATAGTAAAGTATCGATAGGTTTCGAGAAAGCAAATGATCCGCTATAATTTAAAATAGAATCATTCAAACGGGCTAAAAACGCATCACTTGAACCTACGGAATTTAAATTAAATGGGCCGTAGGTGGCATTTGCTCTAAAATAACCACAAGTGTAAAGTTGTGCGCCTTTCCCTTTAGCAATAGAATTTCCACGATCTTCCCCATCAAGGGCACCGCCTGTGATGGCCCAAACCCATTTCCCATCAGGGGCAATTTTAGCTACAAAAGCTTCGAGATCTTTTCCTAAGGGTGTGATAATATTATCTCCAAATTTAGCTCCTGCATTAATATCTCCAGCTACATAAATATTGCAATTTGTATCTGCCCACACATCATTTCCTCTTTCGCCACCTTCATCAGATCCAGCGCGTTTGCCCCAAACCGGCTTACCCGTTTTGGCATCAATTTTAAAAATAAATAAATCACGCTTATCATAATTTTTCACTAGTACAGTATCCATGATTAATGAATCTCGGTGTTCGCCCACTACATAAATGTATCCATGTTTATCTGAACAAATACCATTAGCCCAATCATCTTGATCGCTGCCTGCATTGGTAGCCCATTGAAAATTCCCTGATGTATCATACTTAGTAACAAAAACATCATGCCCTCCTACAGGGGTTAAGGTGGTGGTACCGAATTGTCTGATGCTATCATAT
>CAZSUF010000059.1:15889-17282 GCA_964609875.1 uncultured Bifidobacterium sp. | reverse complement strand
TAGTTGTTTTTGTGCTTGCTTTGGCCATAATGATAAGGATAGAAGTCAAAAATAGTTTAAATAATTCATTCGGAAAATCTGAATTTGATTACTTGAAAAGGTGCAAGGATGTAGAAATTTATTTGATAGCTAAAATCATAGAATACATCCATTCTTTTCTTTTTAAGGCACGATATTGATATTTTCCGGATAGGTAATGCGTCTTGGCAAAACGTGAGGTGTTATGGGTGAGGTTATAAAGATTAGAAGGTAGCCAACCCAGTAAATAGCTATGATACATTCTTTTAGCTGAGGGTGTAATTTCTTTCGTATAATCGATTTGATGTCTTAATTCGAAACCAGTATGTTGAAGTTCTTGGATATAATTGTGTTCGGTATTAAATTCTGTGATGGCCCAAGTATCGCCCCAATGTTTGATATCGAGATGCTCATCCTTAAGACCTGCGGTGGTTAAAAAATAATCACATACGATCAATCTGCCCCCTGGTTTTAAGAGTCTATAGGCTTCTTGAATAAAACTACTTTTTGGCGAGGCATAGCATGAGCTTTCGCAAGCCCAGATGACGTCAAAGGTCTCATTGGGGTAGTTTGTTTGTGTAAAATCTTTGATTTCGATACTAACTTTTTCGGCGCATTTTTCCTGTTGAATATGATTGATCGCAGTTTTATATTGTTTTTCACTCAACGTAATTCCTTTGACTTTGCAACCTATTTGATGAGCAAGAAAGATTGAAGAACCGCCCACACCGCATCCTGCATCTAAGACATAATCTGAGGCTTGGATATTGGCTAATTTGGCCATTTCAATATTGGTATTTCTTAAGGCTTCGGCAAAGTTTTTAGTTTCTGGGAACCAAATGCCATAATGAACAGCCTTGGTTTCGTTTAAATTCCACCAAATTGTATAATGGTTTTGAGTTTGGTTGTAATAATCTGCGATATCTTTTGTACTAAACACGTTGCAAAATAGAAAATCTAATTGAATTGAGAACGAAAAAGTGAGGAACAACATTTCTAGAAAGATCATGAATAGATATGAAGGCCTGTATTGCGGCAAGGATTGCAGTGGAAAGCCCGCATTCCGAGAGGCTTTACGAAAGTTGAAGGCAAGCTACATGATAGTAGCCGATTCGGAAGAGGACTTGGAACGGAAAGCCTGTGTGCCGCCCTAAAAAATAGTTTTACATGGATATTTAAGAGCCAATTAACCGTGGTTGATAGAAAATGTATACTTTCTATTTGAATTCAACCAATAAGTTTATACTTTGTGCAAGATCATTGAAGCCAACAAGGCAAAAAATATTAAACATTTAAAACATACACATGAAAAAAACGTTACTCGGTTTACTAGCCTTTTTTGCACTTAGTACTGCAAATGCACAAGTATCTTTTA
>CAZSUF010000059.1:10829-15879 GCA_964609875.1 uncultured Bifidobacterium sp. | reverse complement strand
ACACGTCAGGCATAGCGCTTGGGCCACAGTCGCCAACATGGACCACTTGGAGTGGTGCGCAAGGAGGAACTGACGATGTAAATGTAAGTGCCACAGATTTCCATTCAGGAACAAAATCCTTGTACTTTACTTCGACCTTAACAACCGGTGGACCGTCAGATGTGATTCTGCCTTTAGGGGGTATACACAATACGGGCACGTTTACCTATACACACTGGATGAAGGTGCCTACAAGCAAAAAGGCTTATTTGAATTTTCAAGGGACAAACACCATGGGACAAATTTATACCATGAACTTAACTTTCAATAATGCAGGAACCCTCACTTTTGATGATGCCACAAGCGTTACCTTGCAAACGCCATACCCACAAGGAGCTTGGTTTGAATTGAAGTTGCAAGCCAATTTAAATAATAACGAATGGGAAGTGTTTATTAATAGCGTCTCTAAAGGAAAATTTCAAAATAGTACTTTCGCCATTTCTTCCATAGACTTTTATCCTTCTGATAATACCAATTCATTTTGGATAGACGATGTAAGTTATGCGCACACACCTTTTACCACGCCTACTCTTGATGGAGCCTTGGCCATTTTAGGCATAGATAACGGACTGGTAACTCAAACAAGAAAACCATCCATTACTATAAGAAATTTAGGTAGCACACCGATTACAAGTTTTGATTTGGAAATGAATGCCAATGGAAATATTACTTCTCAATCATTAACAGGCTTAAATATTGCTCCTGGAGCTACCTATGTATTTGATTATGTAAATACGTTGACCTTAATTACAGGCCTAAATACTTTTGTAGGTACGTTGAAAAATGTGAATGGAAATGCAGTGGATGGAGATGCTGGAGATGATCAAAAAACAATCAGTTTTACACCTATAGTACCTGGCGCAGATAAATTAGTGATTGGCGAGGAAGCTACAGGAACATGGTGTCAATGGTGCCCAAGAGGTGCTGTGGGATTAAGAAATATGGATGCAAAGTTTCATGGATTTTTTCAAGGAATCGCTGTTCATAATAATGATCCCATGGAAGTGCCAGCCTATGATAGTTCATTGGGTTTAATTATTAGCGGATATCCAAGTGGGGTAGTAGACCGTGGTGCAGATATTGATCCAGGATCTTTTGAAGCAGATTTTATGCAAAGAATCGTGTTGACACCTTTGGCTAAAATTAAAAATGGAGCTAATTATAATGCAAGTACCGGGCAATTAGATGTTTCTTTAACTACTACATTTAAATCACCCGCTTCAGGAAATTTCAAAATAGCTTGTGTGATTATTGAAGATAGTGTAAAAGGCACGGGCAGTGGGTATAATCAAGCGAATGCTTATGCAGGCGGTTCAAATGGAGTCATGGGTGGATTTGAATTATTACCAAGTTCAGTGCCCGCAGCACAAATGGTCTACGATCACGTTGCTCGTGCAGTGTCGCCAAGTTTTGGGGGCATTCCAAATGCTTATCCAGCAAGTGTTTCAGCTGGCGATAGTTATATACACAATTTTAGTTTTAATATCGGGGCTTTCAAGAAAGATAAAATTCATATTGTGGGTATGATCTTGTCGCCAGATGGCAAAATTGAAAATGCTTCTTCTTCAAATATTGATGATGCAGTGACCAATGGCTATGTATTGAATACAACAAAAATTGTATACGAACCTAAGCATATAAGCATCTATCCAAATCCAAGTTTAGGTAGTTCAAACTTACTTATTCAAACGTTGAATCAAGAGCAAGCTACGATCAAGTTTACAGATTATCAAGGGCGCACTTACATGCAAAAAGAAATAACCTTATATGCTGGAGTAAACAATATTCCGGTAATGACCAATCAACTTGCTACAGGTTTATACCTTGTTGAAATCAAGATGGGAGGACAGTTATATTCTTTAAACTTTGCGAAGAAATAATAGATTCAACTGATTTTTTTTGGGCGGCTCACCCGCTTTACGCTTCAAGTCCGCTCACGCTCAAAGCAGCGTAATGCGGGCTTTTCGCTGCAATCGGTGCCGCAATACAAAGAAGCTTAATGAACTTCTGCCAAACCTATGTTGGTGGCAGTTTTATTTAGTCGTTTAATCTGCTTTGCAAATCCATTCTCTCGTGTAGGATTCTAGTTATTTCAATTGGATTGTCAGAAAATTTTCTGTAAAAAATAATATGTCGATTTGTTTTTAGTCCAAACAACTCACTTTTCACACCTTCATAGTTTTTTCCTAAATCTGGATTTTCTCCAATAGATTTACAAGCATTAATTAATAATTCATAGTATTTATCTGCTTGTTGTTCTGACCATTTTTGAAATGTATGATCCCAAATTTTCTCCAAATCTTCAACAGCTTTATTTGTGAGTTGATAATTTGCCATTAGTTTTTCTTTTGGCTTTTAATTCTTGAAGATGTTTATCAGGATTAAAATTGTGTGCAATTCCACTATCAATTCCTTCTTGGATTGCCTTTCTCAATGCAATAACTTTGCTTTCTTCATCTTCTAAAAGTCTTAGTCCAGCACGAATAACTTCACTAACATTTTTAAATCGTCCAACTGATACTTGACTACTTACAAAATTGTCAAAATAACTACCTAGCGAAATTGATGTATTTTTCATTTCAAAATTTTGCTCAAAAATACCAAAAATTGGTAAATGTTCAAAAAAAGTAATTCATCTTCTTTTCTTCGTTATGCACTAAGAGTAAATTTTTAAAAAATTGGAGAGTTTCTGAAATATTGCCACCAATACGTTTTTAAGGAAAGCTTATTTACTTAATTATTCTCCAACAACGATGAATAATTTTGTTTCTAAAATCTGGCGGAATCGTTTGTAGGGTAATATCTTCTATACTACTAGCCTCTATCAATTCTTGATGAAATTGAAAATCTCTAAAATTATTGGAGAAATAAAGCACGCCACCTTCAACCAAATGATGTAAAGTATGATTGATCAATTCCGGATGATCAGGCTGAATATCAAATTTAGTTTTAGCCATTTTACTTCGTGAAATGGTGGGCGGATCAAGTACAATGATATCGTATTTTTTTTGTGGCTTTTGTTTAACCCATTCTTTAGCATCCGTTTTAATAAAATCATGTCTTGCTAAAGAAATATCGTTTAATTTAAAGTTTTCTTTAGCCCAATTTAAATAGGTATTAGACAAGTCAACTGTGGTCGTAGAAAAGGCGCCGCCCAGAGCTGCGTACACCGAAAAAGCACCCGTATAAGCAAATAAATTCAGCACATGCTTCCCTTTGGATTCTGATCGGACACGTTGCCTGGTGATTCTGTGATCGAGGAAAAGACCCGTATCTAAATAATCATGAAGGTTTACTTTAAATTTGATTCCTTGTTCTTGAACATCAAAGAAATGTTGTTTTGAATCCACTTTTTCGTACTGACTCAGTCCTTTTTGCCTTTCTCTCATTTTAAAGAAAAGATTTTCATCTTCTTTATTGAAAACTGTTTTTATGACTGCCGTGCATTCTTCGAGCCATTTTTTGTAGGCAATATCATCTAATTGATGTCTTGTTTTGTATTCTGCAATATGAACAGCATGCTCGTAGATGTCTATACATAAAGGATATTCAGGCATATCCCAATCAAAAACACGATAACAACTTACTTGGTTTTGGGCTAAATAAGATTTTATTTGTCGAATATTTTTTTTAATTCGATTTAATAAGGGGCTATTTTCTTGATTCAATGTGTGTTATTCTTAATAAACTGTGAATTTAATATATACATTCAATTGAAACTAAATACTTTATTTTTTTTACCTTTCGAGTTATAAAATATTATGACTACATATTCTCAGTCGTTTGAGCGAATTATCAGTATCATGGATGAATTGAGAAATCGATGTCCATGGGATAAAAAGCAAACAATTCAGTCTTTAAGGCAATTAACCATTGAAGAAACCTATGAACTTGTAGATGCTATCACTAAAAATGATTGGAAAGGTCTCCAGGAAGAATTAGGCGATTTATTACTACATATTGTTTTTTATTCAAAAATTGCTCAAGAAGAAAATCATTTTGGCATAGAAAATGTGATAGAGCAGGTGTGTAATAAATTAGTTCACCGACATCCACATATTTACAGCACAGTACTTGTAGATAATGACGATGACGTAAAACGAAATTGGGAAACATTGAAATTAAAAGAAGGGAAAAAATCTGTTTTAAGTGGTGTGCCCGATTCATTGCCTGCTGTAATTAAAGCATTAAGGTTACAAGAGAAAGCAAAGCAAGTTGGTTTTGAATGGGAAAGAACTGAGGACGTAAAAGAGAAATTATTAGAAGAACTCGATGAGTTGCAAGAAACCATTGAACAGCAAGATAAAGAAGCCATGAAAAACGAATTTGGAGATGTTCTTTTCTCCATGATTAATTATGCAAGATTTTTAAATATTGATCCCGAAGATGCTTTGGCAAGAACTAATAATAAATTTCAGCAAAGATTTAATCAGATGGAATCAATTTTGACAAGTAAAGGCGATATGATTACTGATTTTAAGCTATCCGATATGGACAAAGTATGGAATGAAATCAAATTGAATGAAAAACGACAATAAGAAATCGACCTTTAGGTTTCCGTTTGATATTAATACCAAAGTATTTTTGGTCTTATCTGCTATATTTTTTATTCTTTCGATAAGTCAGGTCAATGAGTATTTCTTTCCTAAGTTTTCGATGAAGAAGCTGAAGAATATTATTGAAAAACATATAGAAGTTTCGATTAAAGATTTTTTTAACAAGGGTGATTTAGAGCATATTTATGCTGCAGCCGTAAATAAGTCTTTTACCAATAAAGAATTAAAGAAATTAGATAAGAAGGATTTTCATATTTATTTGTATAATAAGCATGAATTAATCTATTGGAATAGTACAGATATAATTCCTCCTGTTGATACTTTTAAAAGTCAGAAGTTTACCCCATATTTTGATAAAACGGGGTATTATATTGTATATGCTTATCCTATTCATGAAGGTCAATTTCTTATCGTGTTTCCAATCAAGGACGAGACAAGTATTAAGAATAAGTATT
>CAZSUF010000059.1:0-10819 GCA_964609875.1 uncultured Bifidobacterium sp. | reverse complement strand
GATTAAATAGGGAGGCAAGATGTTGAGGGTTAAATGTAAAAGAAGTATCACTCTTTGATGTTTCAGGTTTAGATGAAAAAACTTCGATTGATAATTTTAATAAAAGAATAAGTATTTAATTAATCATTTTCCTTTGTATGATCAAGAGAATGACTTTGGTATTACTTTGTCATTTACCCCTGAAAAAAACTGTGTGCCCATCATACTGAATGGAGAAAGTGTTTTTTATATTTATAAGAAAGAAGATTTTCTAACGATTCAAGATAAAAATGGATGGCGTTTATTTATGAATGCTTTGCCGTTTATATTTTTTGGAATTTCAATTCATACTTATTTAAAGGTAACAGTAAAACGAAGAAAACCCTTACCTATATTTCTGAGTTTGCTGGCAATTGCAATTGGTATTCGGACTTTGAATTATTTATGGGGGTTCCCTAATAATTTCAGCGACTACAGTTTGTTTAGTCCACAAATTTATGCTTCTGATTTTATTAATTGTTCCCTAGGTGATGTCTTCATCAATATGTGTTTAGTATTTTGGGTTTTTGTTTTTTTTGCCATCAATGTACAAGGTCAATTTAATGATTATAAGCGAACTAAATTCGGTCCAATTTTCGGTTCTGTTCTATTAATATTTTACATTCTAATAGGTTACTATATTAGCAATCTTATTTATGAGATCATCAATGATTCCGTGATTATTTTTGATTTTACTAATTTCTCTCAATTAAATTTATTCTCATTTATTGGGTTGTTGGTTTTTATGGTGGCCTTTGCAAATTTTATTCTCTTAACTATCATTGTTAATAATTATTTGGAGTTTTGTTTTCCAAAGAAATACTTTAAGTATCTCGTCTTAATTGGCGTTTTTATTTTATTTGAATTTCTACCCATTAAGAAGTATAACATATGCTATTACTATGTTTTTATGGCTTCTGCGGCATTATTTTTTATGCTTGATTCGAAATTTTTTAAAATTAAGTTTGATTTTAATTCGTATTCGTTGCTCTTATGGATAATGCTCATATCTCTCTGTGAATCATTCTTTTTAGTAAAAATGATTAATCAGAAGGAACGATTACTCAGATTGGATTACGCCACTCAATTATTGAACAGAGAAGATAAAGATTTAGAAATTAAGCTAGAGTCAGTTTTAAATGGCATGCTTCAGGATAGTTTAATTCAAAGCTTAAATAAAGAAAGTACAGAAGAAAATTTCGCCAAAATCAATAAGTTTATTTATGAAAAGTATTTATTAAAAAGTGTCAAACAGTATCAATTTGATTTTTATTATTTGAATGAAGAATTTCAATCCATTTTGCCTTCTGATTCTATTCAAAACAAAACTATACAAGCGAGTATTAAACAAGAATTTAGAAATGAAGATCAATTTTTATTTGGAATTAAATCAATTAAGGAAAAAGGGTATTACATTAAATTACCCTTGATTGATCAGGCTAATAAAAAAATGTATGCTGTAGTTAAAGTATTTAATACACTTGATATTTCAAAACACGAGTATAAGAATTTTTTAAATATTGATAATGCCATGAATAGGGTAAGAGATTATAACTATTCGGTGGGAGTGTATGAAAATAACATCTTGAAAATTAATACCGGTAATTATTTATTCACCAATTCAGTTCAATTACAAGATTTAAAAAAAATCAATGAAGGAGAATTCACCTATAATAACGGTTATGAAATTTTGTGGTATAGACAACCCTTAACTAATACCATCATTGCCATCGCAAGAGAAACTAGTTTAGCCTATTTATTAACCACCATTTTTGCCTATATCTTTTTTATTTATTTTGCTGTCATTTCCTTATATATTTTCGGAAATATTCTTGCAAGGTCTAATTTGAACTATGGAAGATTTATGAACTTGTTAAGTTTAAATTTAAGATTACGTATTCATATCGCTATTTTAATTGTTGTATTCTTTTCATTTTTAACCATAGGTTATTTTACCTCGTATTATCTAATCAGTAGAATCAGTATTAAATCAACCGAAGAATTACAGAGCTATAGTAAGTTAATGCAAACCAGAATGAGTCAATTTTTTAATAGTGCCAATATTTCTGGGAAAGGCATGAATGATAAAGGAGTCTATGATAGCAGAATTTCTCAAATTCTAAAGGAAATGTCGCTCAGGTTTAATTCAGGTGTTAATTTGTATGATAATGAAAATGGAAAATTGATTTATACTTCAGAACAAGAATTACTCAGATTAGGATTAAATTCAGACAGGATAAGTTATAGTATATTTCAAAATTTGAAGTCAGCCAATATTCAACATTTTTTAATTGATGAGCATATTGGCAATTACCAATATATTTCTACCTATTCCTACTTGAAAAATTCAGCGGATGAGATTCTTGCCATTTTAAAAATTTCTTACATTTCATCAAATTTAGAAATTCGAGCAGAAACTAATTCAATTCTTATTACCTTAGTAAATACCTATGTGATTGTGTTCTTGATATCTTCCTTTTTTGCATTAATTATTAGTAATTCTGTGACAAAAAAGTTCAGATCAATCGTGAAACAATTTACGCAAATTAATTTGTCAAAAACTAACCAACCCCTCAAATGGAATAGTAGTGATGAGATTGGTTTGTTAATTAAGGAGTATAACAGAATGTTGAAGAAATTAGAAAACAGCTCGGTTTTATTGGCAAAATCCGAACGGGAAATGGCGTGGCGTGAAATGGCTAAACAGGTTGCTCATGAAATAAAAAATCCATTAACCCCTATGAAACTTTCTATCCAAATGCTAGAAAGAGCCATGAAAAACAAAAACCCTAATATTGGTGAAATTACCGAAAAGGTGGCTCATACAGTACTGGAGCATATTGAAGTACTTACTCAAATTGCAACCGATTTTTCTAGTTTTGCTAAGATGCCAGAATTAAATCGCACCATAGTAAGTTTGAATGAAATCTTATTCGCCGTTACAGGTATGTATAATGATGATAGTCATTGCGAATATCTATTTTTAATCCCTGATCACACGATTATGGTATTTGCAGATAAAAATCAATTGATACGTGTCTTCACAAATATTATTCAAAATGCCATACAGTCTATTACTGAAGATCGAAAAGGTAATATTTCCATGGTCGTAACTAAAATAAAAGATAATTTCGTTCGAATTACTATCCTCGATAATGGAGAGGGTATTTCGCCAGAAAAGGGCAAAAAATTGTTTGAGCCTTATTTTACAACAAAGTCTTCTGGAACGGGATTAGGACTTGCGATGTGTAAAGATATTATTGAAAAATTTGGTGGAAATATTTCTTATGAAAGTATCATACATCAAGGAAGTAATTTTCATATCGACTTACCGACCTATGAAGAAAATGAAGATGACGAATTAACTAATGGAACTCAGGCAGGATAGTCTATACGAGTTTGCTGAAATTTATATTTTTGTTTTAGCTAATTCAAGAATATGACTAAATTCTTCTGAAGTAACAGCGCTCACAGAAAGTCTAGATAGTTTAATAATTTGCATAGAACTTAATTCGGGGTCTTGTTTTATTATAGCCAAGGAAACAGGATGTTTGAGCGCTTTTTTTGGTTTGAAATCTACAGCTAGCCAAGCTTGTTCTGTAGTGGTGGGGTCTTGATATGACTCTTTTACGACCTCTGCAATGCCCACTATTTCTAGTCCTTCGTTGCTATGATAAAATAAGGCTAAATCTCCTTTTTTCATTGAACGAAGATTGTTTCTGGCTGCATAATTCCTTACACCATCCCAACTAGCCTTTTTATCTTGTACAAATTGTGCCCAACTATATTTAAAGGGTTCAGATTTAATAAGCCAAAAATTCATGATCATACTTTTGGCAAATGTACATCCAAGCAATTATTAATTTCTTCAAAGTCGAGAATGAATTTTTAATCAATTCAAACTTAAAAATCTTAATTTCGCGACGCATGAAAATATTTCACTTTCTAGTTATTATCAATGTTTTGGCACTTCATTCCTGCCAAGTTTTTAAAAAAACGAGTTCATCTCAATTAGTTGCTAAAGATTCCATCAATACCATAAAAACAATTCAATTAGATAATGTTCAAGTAAAACCAGAATCTATCAACCCACGAGAATTCATTGAACAAAAAATGGATATTCTGCATACAGATTTAGATATTAAATTTAATTGGGGTAAACATGAATGTATCGGAAAGGCTGATATTCTTTTAAAACCATATTATTACGAGACAGATTCTATCATCCTGAACGCCAAGAGCATGTTTTTTGATGGTATTCAAATTATAGATCAAGATAAGCAACAGATCGATTACCTTGTTGATTATAACCAACAGATACTGAAACTGAAACTCAGTAGAAAGATTTCGAAGGATGATACCCTTCATCTCAAACTAAGTTATATCGCACGTCCAGATGAAAATAAAGTAAAAGGCGGCAGGGCCATTCGAGATGATAAAGGTTTATATTTTATCAATACCCAAAACAAAGAACCATATAAGCCCATTCAAATCTGGACTCAAGGAGAAACAGAATCTAGTTCTTGTTGGTTTCCTACCATCGATAAACCAATAGAAAAATTCACTTCTTCACTCACTATTCATGTCAATAAAGACTTAAACATTCTTTCAAATGGATTAAAAGTGAATTCGCAAATTGAAGGAAATACCTTAACCGAAACATGGGTCAACACAGCACCTATGCCAGCATATTTAATGATGATGGCTATTGGAAACTTTACTAAAACCACTGATTCTATTTTAAATAAAGAAGTTTCGTATTATGTAGAAAAGGAATATCAATCTTACGCTAAAAATATTTTCAAGCATACACCCGAAATGATCGATTTTTTTTCGAGTAAATTAGGCGTAGAATACCCATGGCCCAAATATGCACAAGTTGTGGTAAGAGATTATGTTTCAGGTGCAATGGAAAATACAAGTGCAACCTTACATGGCGAATTTGTTCAAAAAAATGACAGGGAATTAATTGATAAAAAAAATGATGATATCATTGCTCATGAGCTTTTTCATCAATGGTTTGGTGATTTAGTCACTTGCAAAACTTGGTCTCAATTGGTGCTTAATGAAGGTTTTGCCACTTATGGAGAACTCTTGTGGGATGAATATCATGTTGGCACTGATGCGGCCTTACTAAAAGCTTCAAGCTTTATTCAACGCTATTTGAATTATGTAAAGAACAACCAGGATAATCCAATTATTTATACCAATTATAAAGATCCTGATGATATGTTTAATTCAATTACTTATCAAAAAGGGGCTGCTGTATTTCATTTACTTAGAACTACTTTAGGTGATCAAGCTTTTTTTGGAGCTTTGAAAAATTATTTGATAAAATATGCAAACAGCAATGCTGACATCGATGATATTAGAAAAGAGTTTGAATTAGTAAGCGGCAAAGATCTGCAACCTTTTTTTAATCAATGGTTTAAAAGGCTAGGACATCCTATGATTGATATTCGATATCAATTTCTGGATTCTGGAGTTGTATCCGTGCAAATTGAACAAAAACAACGAGAAGAATTTGGCTTGTTTTCTTTTCCTTTGAAATTTAAAGTTACCCAAGATGGTCAAACTCGACAGTTTGTTTTTGATATTCACCAAAGGAAAGAAATATTTTTTGTGAAGAAAATCTCCGAAGACATGGTAGGTTTCCCCAATGTGTTTGTTGACCCAGAATCCACCTTTATCGGAGAAATTGTTGATAATAAACCTATCATTAATTTACTGCATACCTATAATAAGAATAGTAATTATATAGAGAAGAATAGAACCTTACTTGAATTAGCCAAACTTCAAACACAAACCGATACAGCTCGATTTACTTTATTATCTGCAATTAATGACCCATTAGCTGACATCAGATTGTCTGCATTGCAAATAATTGATTGGAAAAATCCGAAAACCATAAATGAGACTAAGGAGCTTTTACCTTACTTAGCACAAAATGATGTAGACGCTTCAGTGAGAAGTAAAGCGACTGAAATTATCGCTCTGCGAAACGATCCATATTTATTAAGCACTTTATTAGGCCTCACCGACGATTCGTCGTACACCGTTGCTGGAAACGCTTTAATGGGCGTCTATAAAATTTTGCCTGAAGAAGCCCTGAGATTAATTCCTAAACTGATGACAGATGCTAAAGGCAAATTGTTCGAGTCAATCAGCGAAATTATTTCATTGGGTGGTGATGTTTCTTACTTGTCTTTTTTCCAAAATAATCTGATGCAAGTGCATGGAAGAAAGCGTTCTTATCTCATGCATGATTATGCAGATTTCGTCATTCGATTGAAAGATCCATCGGCTATAGCACAAGCTGTGGCTGATTTTCAAGCTCGTGCCACTGAAGATGATTTGCCCTATACGCGTTTTTCGAGTATTGAATGTTTAAATAATATACGCGAATTTTATCGGACAGAAGCTAAGTTAAGCAAAGACGAAAATGATAAGAAGGCAGCCTTGCAGAATTCGGCCATTATTCAAGAATCGATGTTCAAATTGATACAAGCAGAACAAGACGAATATGTATTGAGTCTGTTGAAGTTAAATGGAATTTCATCGAACATTGAATAAATAGATTTGATTTTTTTACGTCTTATTTTTTTAGGGTGGCGGACACGCTTTTCGCTTCAATCTGTAAACATAGCCTCGCTTCACTCAGCTATGTTTACAGGATTTCCGCTACAATCGTTGCCACGGTAGCAAGTTCAATCGAAGTTTGAGATCACGAATCGGAGTTGATCAGTTGATTTATCATGTTCTTAAACTCAATATCTAATCTAGTTATCACAGCAATATAATCTTCATCCTTCACTTTTTGCTCATCTTTTACGTCAAAGCAAAAGCAGAAAAACAAACGAATTTCTTTACAGAGTATTCTGTTATTTTATCAAACTAAATAGCATTCTTCAACATGAACTTAGCCATTATGATTCATGATAGCACAAAAAAAACGGAATCCAAAGATTCCGTTTTTGCACAATGTAAATTGTATTAATGTTTTTCAGGAGCAGCAACTGGTGCTTTATCTGCTGGTTTTGCAGCATTAGGGTCAGCAGCTACATTTCCATGAATAGTTAATTGGAAATTCTCTTGTCCAACTGCATTCGTAGTTAAAGTAATAGTCTTTGTGAATGCACCCACACGTTGTGTATCGTAGCGAACTTTAATGGCAGCTTTTTTGCCAGGTATAATTGGTTCTTGAGGCCATGTAGGTACTGTGCAACCACATGATCCTACTGCTTTAGAAATTACCAAAGGTGCACTTCCTGTGTTTGTGAACACGAACTCACGATTTGGATCACTCCCTTGTTTAATGTCTCCATAGTTTAGATCAGTTACTGGAAACTTCATTTGAGCTCCTTTATCTGATGAAGTGGATGTTGCTGCTGAAGCTGAGTTAGCAGGTTTCTTATCCTGTGCAAACGCTGAACAAGCTAAGCCTGTAAAAGCAAGAAGAAATACAATTTTTTTCATTTTTTTTTGAATTAGAAATTAAAGGTAAATTAGTTTTAAAATTTCAACCAAACTTTTTTGTTTATAAAATGTTAGTGCATTTTTTGCTTACCAACTCATATCACCTTTGCGTGTGAGGTTTAGATGAAGAAGATGAAATGCCTTTAAATCCTGTACCATACTTTTTTGTTTTCGGAGCAGATGATGATCCACCTTTGAAACCACCTCTGCTTCCACCATCTCTTGAGAATTCTTTTTTGACAAACACATCTCTGCCATTATAGTCGAAACCTTTAATCCCGTCCATGATACGCTCTGCGCTTTTTGCATCAGTTTGGAATGTTGAAAATGCGCCTTGCATGTCTATATCCTTAATGTGATGACCACTTACTTTGGTATGCTTGAAAATTAATTCACGCATTTCATCATAACGGATATTGTCTTTTTTACCTAAGTTGATAGATAATTTAATATCACCAGGATTGGCAGTAGATACTCTCTCTGTTTGTCCACCTCTTGAACCTCTTCCAAATCGGCCTTCTGATTCTTGTCCACCGCTTCTTCTATCACTGCGACCTCTTTCATCTACATTTAAATCTGTAGGTTGTAAATAGTTGGTATCTAATTTCTGAAATTCTTTAGCCATAATACGAGCAACTAATTCCTCTTTTTCCATTTGCATTAAAGGGAAGGTCCATTCGTTTTTAACAGGTACTGTAGTCATAGCTTTATAATCCATGTCCACAAAATCAGTCACAAATTTTTGTACTCTTTTAGAGATAATATCTTCACCTTGTGGAATCATGAATTTTTCAAACTTCATGTTCGCCATCTTTTCGATTTGGTGAAGTTTATAGGCTTCGCGTGTATGCAATAAGGCTATAGAAATTCCTTTTTTACCAGCACGAGCTGTTCTTCCGCTTCGGTGAGTATAGTTTTCGATATCATCAGGTAGGTGATAATGAATAACGTGTGTGATATCATTCACATCAATTCCACGAGCAGCCACATCGGTTGCACAAAGAATTTTTACTACACGCTTTCTGAATTTGCCCATCACTTTATCTCTTTGTTGTTGAGATAAATCGCCATGTAAGCAATCTGCATTGTATCCACTTTTGATTAGTGAATCGCTAATGTCTTGAGTTTCTAGTCTAGTTGTACAAAATACAATACCGAAAAAATCTTCATTGAAATCGATGATTCTTTTTAAAGCTTGGAATTTTTCTTTCGCATGAACAACAGCATACTGATGACTAATATCTTGTGAGCTAGAATTTTTTCTGCCTACAGAAACTTCAACAGTTTCTTTTAAATATTTGTTGGCAATTTTTCTGATTTCTGAAGGCATAGTTGCACTAAACAAACCCGTAATTTTTTCAGCTGGGGTAGTAGATAAGATGGTTTCAATATCTTCTTGAAAGCCCATGTTAAGCATTTCATCAGCTTCATCTAATACTACAGTTTCAATAGCATCTAATTTTAAAGCTTTTCTATCAATCAAATCGATTAAACGACCTGGCGTGGCTACTACAATATGAGTACCCATTTTAAGTTCACGTACTTGTGCTGTAATACTGCTACCGCCATAAACAGCTGTTACACGAATACCATTACTAAAACGACTATAATTTTTTAAGTCGTTGGTGATTTGCATACATAATTCTCTAGTTGGAGAAATTATTAAAGCTTGTATCGATTTTTTTTGCGTATCGATATTTTGAAGAATAGGCAATCCGAAGGCAGCAGTTTTACCTGTACCTGTTTGGGCAAGGGCTACTAAATCTGATTGTCTTTGAAGGAAAACAGGAATTGCTTTTTGTTGAATTTCTGTTGGGGTCTCGAATCCGAGCTCGGTAATGGCTTTCACGATTTGATCGTTAAGGCCTAATTCACTGAATGTTGTCATGTTACTGTACAAATTAGGGTTTTAATAAAATGTTCAAGAAGCTGCACGTGCAAAAAAGTTAGCCATCTGGAACATTTTTCTGAATTAAATCAGAACCAAACTAAAAGTTTGTACCCACAATTACTCTTCAAGAGGGAAGAGATGAATTTTGTTCGCTATGCTAAATTTAAAATTTAACTGCCTTTTCTAAGAACTTGTCGGCGCGAAGGTAAAGCCAATATATTTGGCAAATGCGAATAAGTTGCTAATACACTTTTAGTTATGGATTGATAAAATGATGATGGTTTGTGAAGTGTTTGAATCACGGATGATGAAGATGAACGGATCAACACAGATTTTTGAATTTAGCCATTTAAAGCGCTAGTCGTTTGCCCCATGGTTTGTGTCCCCACAAACCATCTATACCGCTGTTCGAAATGTTAGGCTTTGCGCATCTCGAACTTTTAAATGACGCAAATGGTAAGAAATATTTCACAAGTCGTGATTATTATGAGATGCTTCTATTTCTTAGCAATGGAAGATTATGGTATTTGAATCACAGTATTTAAAACTACTACAAGGTGCAAGAAGTGGCTCTAAATTTTATCTTCTCAGACATGAATAATCTTTGTTTAAAACTCAACAAGTTTTGACTAGCCTGCTCGCGTAAGGGATAGAGCGGAAAGCCCACGTCTCGTTCTTCAAAACGAGACGTGGCTTGCAGGGATAGCCCGACCCCGAAGCCGAGGCTTTGGGAGGCTAGGGGATACGCCCCAAAAAATAGCATGAATTAATTTATGTTAATGTTTCGAATGAAGTGAAGAAATCATAAATTTGCGCTCTTATGATAAATATAACCTTACCAGATGGTCAAGTGAGACCTTTTGAATCTGGCATCAGTGGAATGGATATTGCAAAATCGATCAGTGAGGGTCTTGCAAGAAAAGTATTAGCTGCCGAAGTAAACGGCGAAGTGTGGGATTTGTCTCGACCAATCACCACGGATGCTTCTTTTAAATTATTAACTTGGGATGATGATTTGGGTAAAAATACTTTTTGGCATAGCTCCGCACATTTAATGGCCGAAGCTGTAGAAGCTTTATATCCTGGTGTGAAATTTTGGGTAGGGCCTGCTTTGGATCAAGGTTTTTATTATGATATTGATTTAGGTGATCATCAAATGAGTGAAGCCGATCTTGAGAAGATTGAAACTACTATGAGTGAATTGGCTAAACAAAATAATAGTTATATCCGAACTGAAAAATCTAAATCTGATGCGATCGCTTATTTTACAGAGAAAGCTGATGAATACAAATTAGACTTGCTAGAAAATTTAGAAGATGGCAATATCACCTTCTATCAACAGGGCAATTTTACTGATTTGTGTCGAGGTCCGCATATTCCTGCTACTGGTCATATTAAGGCCATTAAGTTGACAAACATTGCTGGTGCCTATTG
>CAZSUF010000058.1:11235-17435 GCA_964609875.1 uncultured Bifidobacterium sp. | reverse complement strand
CGATAATGATTGTTTTGGTTATAGAATCATCATTACATCTATTTCCTGTAATTTTTAAAGTAACTTGATAAACACCTGCACCAGAAAAAGTATATACTGGACTTTGGTTTGTACTTCCGTTGCCATCACCAAATGCCCATGTCCAACTAGATGCCCCAATTGAACTATCAATAAAAGTATAGGTGTTTCCATTATGTGTCCAACCAAAATTAGCTGTTGATGGCGGTGTGACAACGATAGTGATTGAATCGCTTGCACTGCAACCAGCTGCATTAGTTACTATGACAGAATAGGTTGTTGTAGTTGTTGCAACTATCGTATCTCTTCTTGTTGTAATTCCATCACTCCATAGATAAATATTCCCATTAGTGGGTCCACCATTTATAGAATTTAAAATAACTGTTGACCCGGCACATACAGTATCATTTGGATTAGCTGTAATATTTACTGCAGGCGGATTAGAAAGTTGTACATTGACTGTAGCAGATCCTATACAACCATTTATATCAGTACCTGTAACTGTATATTGAGTATTTGCTGCAGGCAAGGAAATTACTGTATCACCCGTTGCCATATTTAAGCCTGCAATTGGAACCCAGGTATAGCTGTCAGCTCCAGTAGCTACTAATTCTGCACCACTTCCACCTACACAAACAGCAGCACTAGGAGGTGTAACTAAAATAGTGGGAAGAGGCTGAGTGCTAACAACCTGAGAAAAAACCGGCGTTGTATCACTCAACCCAGAAAATGAGCAATTCACGATACATTGATAATAAGTTGTGGCTGTGAGAAGTCCAGAAGTAGCCGTGGGCAAATTTCCACCAAAATTACTCCATGGACCTGTCATGCTTGAAGCACTTTGCCATGTATACGTTAAACCTAATAAATTTGTAGTACCTGTGCTTAAAGAAAAAATAGCTGAGCCAGAACCTCCACAAATTGTTGGCATTGAAGAATTAATATTCCCTATCGAAGGCTGACCTGTACATAAGGCAGGAAATTCATCATAAGATACATCGTCAATAAACATTTGTGCTCCTTGTCCAACAGTAGGTGTTTCACTTGTGCCTTCGAAAATAAAATGGGTTGATGTACCAGTAAAAGAAACAGGAATAGCAAATACAAAATTATACCATCCATTGGTGGCTTGTGTATCAGGCACTGCAATACTTCTGTTTCTTGCGATGCTTCCTAATTTAACGGCTGTTCCATCCAAAGTATCAGTAGAATTTACCCAAACAGTTATGCTATCTGCATTGATATTTAAATCATCACGATACATCCAAAAATCTAGGTTTGCTGGAGATGTTCCTCTATTTGTATAATCTATTGATTTAGATACTAAAATCTGTTTTGTTCCAGCAGTGGTTGTTCTACTGCTAAATCTTGCCAATCCTGCTCCGCTATGTGTGGTGGTTGTCGGAAAAGTTCCATTAGTACGTCTTACCCATACATTCTGTGCTGCTAAATCCGGCTTAATACTCCACCCAGCTGGTGCAAAAGTTGTACCATCAAAGCTTTCTGTACTTAAAATAGATTGGGCATTCATCATACATGAGGCCAACACAAAAGTTACAGTAATAAAAATTGAAGTCAAATTTAATCTCATATCAAAAATTTTGACGAAAGTAGGCTCTTTATCTTCAATTTTATTCTCCTTTGATCAAACATAGATAAGATAGTAGTTTTAGAAGTTGAAAACAAAGTTTCTTAAAAAATTCAATCCCAAGTTGCAGTTTGAAATTACTTTTGTGCTGAATTCAATTTTCGTTACTTGATGAAATTTTTTCGAAACAAAGATAAAGTTGTAAGATGGCTTATTATTCTAGGCGCCCTTAATACCTTTATTTTATTTATGATGACTTGTATGGTCATTCCTTGCATAAATGCTTTGTCCAAGGGACTACCCATCATTGATATTCGATTTACTGGTTATACCTACCCTGAAGTATTAGTTTATTTAAGAGCCATAGGAAAACCAGGTATAGATATATATCTGCATCAATTAATGCCCTTAGATTTAATTTTCCCATTAAGCTATTCATTATTTTTAGCTCTATTTCTGCATGCCTTACACGAGTTCAGTTATTTTAGAACAACCATCAGTCAAGCTATGTGGCAAATTCCTTTTTATGTAGCTGTATTTGATTATGTTGAAAACTTAGGTATTTGGGGCATGCTTGTTCAATTTCCTCATTTAAACCCAGACCTTTCTACCATCACCTCATTAATCACCTTGAGTAAATGGTTTTTTATGTCCTTAACCCTTTTAGCTATAATCTATAACATGTACCTTTTTATAATTGGTTTAGTGCTTAAAAGAAGATATAGGAAAAAGTAATATTTGTGGCAAGCCCCTTAGTTTAAATTACTTGAAAAAATTTCATCCTTTTCAATTATTTTAGTCGGATGAAAAAAATAATATTTGCTTTAGTACTTACGGCATTCGCTCTGCATATACAAGCCGCTGAAGACGTTTCTTGGTTACGATATCCGAGCATTAGTCCAGATGGAACTAAAATAGCCTTCGGATTTAAAGGAGATATTTATGTGATGTCTTCCAAAGGGGGAATTGCAACTCCACTCACCATTCATGAATCTCATGACATGATGCCCATATGGAGTAAAGATGGAAAAAGCATAGCCTTTGCGAGTGATCGTTTTGGCAATTTTGATGTATTCATCATCTCTGCAGAAGGTGGTAATCCAAAAAGGCTCACCTTTCATAGTGCCAACGATTACCCTCAAGATTTTAGCCCCGACAATCAGCAAATACTATTCACTAGTGCTAGAAATATTCAACAATCAAATATCAGGTTTTATAGCCCTAGATTATTTAACAACCTGTATCAAGTAGGTGTAAATGGTGGACGACCTATATTAATTAGTGGCGCGGGAATGAATTTGGCACATTTTAACAAGCAAGGAAATTTGGTTGTATTTCAAGACAGAAAAGGCTATGAAGACTTATTGCGAAAACACCATACAAGTAGTGTAACAAGGGATATTTGGACATTAGATCTTATATCCCAACAATATAAAAAAAATAGTCAATTTGAAGGAGAGGACCTCGAGCCAGTCTTTGCATCCGATGGAGAAAATATTTATTTTCTCAGTGAAAAAAGCGGCACCCTGAATGTTTGGAAATCCGAAAATAATGCATTGTCTCAAATTACTCATTTCAATACACATCCAATCAGACATCTCAGCATAAGTAAGGCCAATACACTTTGCTTCACTTATAAAGGAAACATTTTTATTCAAGAAGAGCATAAAGAACCTATTCAATTAAAAGTCAATATTCAGAATGATGGAAGAAAAAACCCTGAAAAAATATTATCTGTAACCAATCAAATTACCCAGTTTTCTGTTTCACCAAATGGGAAAGAAATTGCCTTTATTAATAGAGGTGAAGTTTTTGTCACTTCGGTAGAAGGCACTCAAACAAAACGTATCACCAACACTCCAGAACAAGAACGCTCTGTAGAATGGGCACCAGATGGACGAAGTATTGTTTATGCAAGTGAACGCGGTACAAGTTGGGATATTTATACTGCTGCTATTATAAGAAACGAAGAACCCTATTTTTATGCCTCTACCATTTTAAAAGAAGAAGTCGTTTTAGCCACTCCAGAAGAAGAATTTCAACCTCATTATTCGCCAGATGGAAAAGAGATTGCTTATGTTGCTGAAAGAAATGCCCTCAAGGTTTTTAACCTACAATCTAAAGAAAGTAGAACCTTACTTCCGCTAGGTAGAAATTATAGTTACTCAGATGGGGATTGGGATTTTGCATGGAGTCCTGATGGAAAATATATTTTAAGTGATGATGCTGAAGGAAGTTGGTATACAGGCAATGTAGCCTTAATACATCAATCAGGAAAAGAAGCCATCATACATCCACTACCTAGTGGTTATGGACAATCGAATGTAAAATGGGCTATGAAAGGCCAAGCCATGAGTTGGACTAATGCGAAAGAAGGGCGCAAAAGCCTTGCCTATCAAGGAAGTAGGGAAGTTGATATTTATCTCGGATTTTTTAATCAAGAGGCCTACCAACAATACATATTAAACAAAGATGATTATGCTTTATTTAAAGAAAAACTAGACAAAGAAAAAAAAGATGAAGAAGAAAAAAGCAAAAAGAATGTTCTTTCAAACTTAACAGGATCAAAAAACAAACATGCAGACAAGAAAGATGCTGCTGCTGACACATTATTGCTCGATCGTTTTAAAGATAGAATCAAGAGGCTGACTATTAACAGTAGTAGCATGAGCGATTATGCCCTAACCCCTGATGGTAGCAAGGTTTATTATTTATCATCTTTTGAAAAAGGCTTTGACCTTTGGGTTACAGAGCCTAGAACTAGAGAAACAAAAATTCTAGCCAAATTAGGTGCTGGCGGCGGACAAATTCAACTAAGCAAAGATGGCAAAACTTTATTTGTGATAAAAGACGGCACCTTAGCTAAAATAGACGAAAATGGTAAAGTTGAAAGTATCAATATCAGTGGCGAAATGAATTTAAATACTGTACAAGAAAGAAAATATATACTCGATCATGCTTACAGACAAGTTATTAAAAAATTCTATGACCCAAAATTACATGGTGTAGATTGGAAAATGATGTATGACCAATATACCTCCTTTTTACCGTTTATCAGTAATAATTATGATTTTCAAGAATTGCTCAGTGAATTCTTAGGCGAATTGAATGGCTCTCATACCGGAGGAAGATATGCTCCTTCATTTCCAAATGGAGACAATACAGCTACCTTGGGTGTGCTGTATGATGAAACCTATACTGGAATTGGTCTTAAAGTAACAGAAGTCATACAAGGTGGACCCATGAACAAAGCAAAAATTGAAATTCATGCTGGAGATATTATTAAAAAAATTGATGGCCAATTGATTACTGACAGTACAGATTGGAATGCACTGTTAAATCGAAAATCTGGAAAAAATACCTTGATTACCTTCTTCACTTCAAGTTCATCTAAGGAAAACGAAGTAGTCATAAAACCAATTTCTATTGGCGAAGAAAATGCGTTGATGTATAAAAGATGGCTTACAAAAATGAATGATATGACTTTGAAATTAAGTAATGGCAAAGTGGGCTATGTGCATGTCAGCGGTATGAATGATGGAAGCTATCGTGAAGTGTTGGACGAAGTACTTGGTCAGCACTATGATAAGAAAGCCTTAATTGTAGATACAAGATTCAATGGTGGCGGTTGGTTACACGACGATTTAAAAACATTTTTAAGCGGAGATAGATATTTGGATTTTTCTCCTCAAGGTCATTTACTTAAAGATGGAGAACCCATGGGTAGATGGACAAAACCAAGTTGTGTATTGATGAGTGAAGGAAATTATAGTGATGCCTTTATTTTCCCCTATGTATATAAGCAAGCGCACATTGGAAAATGTATTGGTATGCCAGTTCCAGGCACTGGTACTGCGGTTTGGTGGGAAACGCAAATTGATCCAACCATGGTGTTTGGCATTCCCATGATAGCGACTATAGGCAAGGAAAAAAGACCTACTGAAAATCTTCAATTAGAACCAGATGTTTTAGTTCCATTACGCTATGAAGATTTTTTACAAGGCAAAGACACTCAATTAGAAGTAGCAGTTAAAGAAATGTTGAAACAAATAAAATAGTAAATATGAAAACCTTAAAAATCGAAATCAAATGGGCATTCATTTTTATGTTCATGACATTTGCTTGGATGTTTTTAGAAAAATTAGTTGGGCTTCATAGCATTCACATAGATAAACACCCTGTTTACACTATGTTTTATATGATACCTGCTATAATGGTGTATGTATTGGCATTAAAAGATAAAAAGAAAAATTTTTATCATGGCAATATGAATTATTTGCAGTCTTTTATTAGTGGATTAATTTTAACAGGCATCATTACTTTACTGACACCCCTATCTCAATTTGTAGTATCTACTTGGATAACCCCTTCCTACTTCCAACATGCCATTGCTTATGCCATTTTACATACCCAAATGAGCACTGCAGTTGCGGAAGATTATTTTAGTCTTAAAAATTATATTATACAAGGGGTCATGGCTGCTCCTATCATGGGCGCTATCACCACAGCGGTTGTATCCTATTTTATAAGAACTAAATAGGGGCTGTTGAATAAGGTGTGATTAATATGACTTATTCTCGTCATGATTCTTGAG
>CAZSUF010000058.1:398-11225 GCA_964609875.1 uncultured Bifidobacterium sp. | reverse complement strand
GCGAACTAACTTAGTTTGAGTTAGCAAGTGAAATCTCAATTATCCCAAGCCGGTCAATTACAAAAAGATGACTAATTTTACCATCAAGTTTCAAAGCTTGATAACCCTTCAAAAAACAATATGAAAAAATATTTATTATTAATTACAGGCTATTCTATCGCCATAGCCTCTTGTCAATTCGATACTGATCCAAAAACATTAAGCAAGAATAATTTGTTAGACAAACAGGCTTCATGGCTTTTAGGTAAATGGGAAAATCAAACCGAATCAGGGAAATCTATTGAATATTGGCATAAGATCAATGATAGTGTATACAGAAGTCAAAGCTTTATTATAGACCATGGCGACACCATTTCTAGTGAAGAAATTGATCTTATAAACAAAAACAATAGTCTAGAATGATAGTGCGGTTGTTTTTAAACAAATTAGGGGTAATGAAAATCAATTAATTTTTGAAGACCCTACGCATGATTTCCCTCAAAAAATTAGTTATACACAATTTGGAGCAGACTCTTTATATGCTGAAATTTCTGGTAATTTAAATGGCAAGCCTAATGCGATTGGATTTCCCTATAAAAAAGTTGTTGGTAAATAAATAATTCTTGATTTAAATGATGTTACTAAACAACAATATAATAAACATGATTTTTTGATTACTGCTTGATAAATAATTCTTGAAGAGGTTTGTACTGTATTTCAGCTTTAAATATATACATACCTGCTGCAAGAGTTTGTACATATACTTTATGATCTGCATTCAAACTACCCGATTGAACAAATTTTCCATCGGTCGAGTAAATAGCATACTTTGTTCCTATCCAGTCTTTATTAAGAATTAAATAAGATTCGCAGGGGGTTACTGCAATTAAAATTGCTTGTTAGGCATCTTCATAATTATTTGAGGCAGAGTAGTCCAAAACTATGCCTTTCTTCAGTATAGGTAGGGCTTAGCATCAAGTACCTGATTGGCACTCACAAAAAGTTGCCTTGTGTTAAAATAAAACTATTCTGAATTATTTGAAGTATATTCGACAATAAATCTAATCAGTTTTCCTATGAAAGTAACTTTATACATTTTCATACATAGCCTTATTATTTTTTCTTCCTTACAGCTTTCTGCGCAGTTGGTAAATTGCAATGGGCCAGATTCTACTAAATTATTTTATCAGCAAGGATCTGAGATTTTCAGATTTGATCCTGCCTTACCAGTCAGTGCTACAAATCCTGTGAGTATTTTTACAAGCCCGATAACTATGGGAGGCATTGCCATAGCAAATAATATTAATAGCGCTGTTCCGCAATGGACTTTTTATACTACAAATGGCAATTACAATTTACTAAATATGGCCAACACCTGGGTGAATACTGCACACGCTTCAAGCGCTGTAAATATTGGTGGTGGCGGTAGTGCGATATATAATAAAAATGGCAGCACAGGTGAATTGTATAAATATACAGCCACAGGAAACGATGTGTATTTGACAAATACAGGTGGGGGTATTGGGCCTTATGATGTGGCAGTAGATATTCAGGATAATTTTTATTCTTTGATGATCAATACCATTCCGGGTCGATTGTATAAATATAATCCATTAGGGGTTTTAGTAGATTCGGTTGTAATCTTGAATTCCTCGGCAACAACAGCTGGCGGGGGCTTTGCTATATTAGGGAGTCAAGTATATTTTACAGATGGAGCTGGCATCTCCGGAGGGCCAATCATTAATGACACGGTGAGTCCTGTGAGCATCCCGAATACTAATTTTATGATTTCAGACATGGCTTCATGTCCTGTATTTGTCAATTTCAATCCCTTCCCACTATTTCTGACTTACACTTCTTGTGGTGGCACTCAAACTCTGAGTTTCAATTCGCAGTATTCTAGTACTACAGCAACTTATCTATGGAATTTTGGAGATCCGAGCAGTGGTGCAAATAATACAAGCGCCTTAGCCAATCCTAATCATACTTTTTCTGCCAATGGAATTTATAATGTATCTGTAATTACTAATTCGCAACAAGGTAGTGATACTATTGTGCAGCAAATCACTATCAATGCGTACATGACCTCAACACTCATCAAATCAATCTGTGCACCCAATTCGTATGATGGTCATACTGTTTCTGGAACTTATATTGATACTTTAATAGGCATTAATGGCTGTGACACAATACAAACTTTACAACTTACAGTATTCCCAATCATTCAAACTAGTCTTGATACAACCATATGTGAAGGCAATTCTGTGAACGGTTATACTAATACGGGAATGTATACGGATATTTATTCAGCTGCTAATAGTTGCGACAGTGTGCATACTTTAAATTTACATGTAATTCCTACAAAACATAGCTACCTTCAATTAGATATTTGTGAAGGAGACACTGCTTTAGGCTATACTCAATCGGGTAATTATCAAGATATTTTTCAGAGCGCCAATCAATGTGATAGTATCAGACATTTATCTCTTGTAGTGCACTCTTTACCTAATACCCAAATGAATATGGTGGCTCAGGAGATATGTCGTGGTGATACAGTGAGTTTTTTAGCAAATGGAGCTTTAAGTTATGAATGGTATAGAGAAAGTATATGGGGAATCCCTTCTAGTACTGCAGATAATTGGTCACTACCCATTTATATCAATCCTACGAAAATAATTGTAGTAGGAAAAAATTCAGATGGATGTATACAATCCGCAGAAATGACCATTAATTATACTTCTTGCTGTGGGCCTGTTTCTGTGCCAAATGCCTTTAGCCCGAATGGGGATATGATCAATGATCAATTTAAGGTATTAAGTCAAAATGATTTCGAATTTTTCAACATGAAGGTCTATAATAGATATGGTCAAATTGTATTTGAAGGTAAAAATGCTCGTAATGGTTGGGATGGAAGATTAGCTGGAAGAAACGCGGAAATGGGTACTTATTTCTATGTTATTCAAACAAGATGTCACTTACAAGAAAAAAATACGATACTTAAAGGAGATTTGCTGCTTGTTAGATAGTTGATTATTTAATTAAATTGAATATGTCGGCTATATGGGTCTGTTAATCTAAAATAAGCCTCATATTGTCGCTTTTTATTTCAAATATTATTTTATTGTTACTATTTGTCTATATATTGTAGACTTATTCGCCTACATGCAAGATATTAAAGAATGTATACATCGTTTTGAATCAGTTAGTCTGAAGCAACTTGACAGTGTTGAGCTACAGAATAGGATTGATACTAAATACATTTTAACCGAGCATGAATTGTTGCAATTATTAGAAGGAATTCGAGAAAATCAATATGTGCTAGAAATCGATCAGAATAGAATTTTTAATTATCAAACAAATTATTTTGACACAGAAGATTTTCAATTTTTCAAAGATCATCATAATGGTTGTGTAAATCGCGTGAAAGTAAGAAGTAGAGAATATGTTGAGAGCAACTTATGTTTTTATGAAATAAAGCGTAAGTTGTTTGGAACTAGAACTGATAAACAGCGCAAGAAGATTCCGACTATTTACGACCAAGTACCAGATGAAGATTATAAACTCATTCAGTACAAAAGATTACAAAACAGGCCTATAGAAAAAAAGCTTACCAATAATTTTCAACGAATTACCTTGACCAACAAATCTTTTACAGAAAGAATCACTATCGATATAAACATTAGATTTACCAATGGTAAAGTAAATATTACCTTACCTAATCTTGCTGTCATTGAGGTAAAACAAGGCAAATCAGATGTCTTCAGTAATACGATTCAAGTGTTGAAAAAGCTAAGGGTGCATGAAAGTAGTTTTAGCAAATATGCTATTGGTGTATCTATGATGGAAAATAATATTAAACACAATAATTTTAAACCTATACTTTTAAAAGTAAAAAAAATAAGTCAATATGGAGAATGTGGAACGCACAGCTAAACAAATAAAAGATTCATTAAAAGCTTTAAACACTGATATGTTTTCTGATACAGTCACTACTGTATCAGGCATGGATTATATAGAATTAATCACACGATTTGGTATCAATTTAGTGGCTGTATTTATATTAATCAGGTTAATTTATTACCCAGCACATAAAAACAAAGATTTCCTATTTACATTTTTCATTTTCAATTTTATTATTTTTCTTTTATTAAGTACGACTAAACTTAAACCAGGTTTTGCGTTTGGCTTATTAGCTATATTCTCTATCATGAGATATAGAACCGTAACCGTGCCCATTAAGGAAATGGGATATTTCTTTATTTGTTTAGCCTTAGGTATGATTAATGCCTTATCCATTATAGATGAAGGTTGGTGGGTCATCATAGCATGTAATGTCGCCATTTTACTTCTAACTATAATTCTCGACAGGTTTATAACCTTAACTCATGAGAATGTTAAAGAAATTACCTACGAAAGAATAGATTTGATTACTCCCGAAAAAAGAGAATTGCTTATTGAAGATTTAAAAGCTCGAACTGGATTACCTATTCATCGAGTTGAAGTAAAAAATATCAATTTCTTGAGAGATACAGCTAAAGTGCACGTATTTTATATTGCCAAGGATAATGAAAATCGAAGTGCTATGACAGGTGATGATGATTAATTGTTAAAAGCCTTAGAATACGTTGTCGCATTTTACTTGGTGCAATCTTTTCAAGTTTGGCATTTAAGTGTAGATTAGCTTTCTTTACAATCTAAACTCGTCAATTTTCAACAAAATGTCTTATCCAATCTCTGAAAGGACCATACGTTCTACCTTTTCAAAAATTAAAAATTTAAAAATTTTTGTAGTTGGAGATGTTATGGTTGATCAATATTGGAGAGGAAATATTGACAGGATATCTCCTGAAGCACCTGTACCTATAATTACAGTTAATCAGAAGGATTCAAGACCAGGCGGCGCTGCAAATGTGGCACTTAATTGTAAAGCCTTAGGAGCTGAAGTTTTTCTATTTACAGTTACTGGTAAAGATTTGGCTGCAAAAGAATTGATTCATCAATTAAATCTCGAAAAAATTAATACAGAGGGTTGTTTACAGAGTGGCGATCGAGTAACCACAATTAAGACAAGAGTTATTTCAAAAAACCAGCAAGTAATTAGATTAGATGAAGAAAATAATGAAGATCTTTCCATTAAAGACGAACATAGATTTATTGATATTTGTTTAAGAGCTATTCAAATAGAAAAGCCTGATATATTAATCTTCGAAGATTATAACAAAGGGGTATTAAAATTGAATGTGATTGAAAAAATTTTAATTCATTGCAAACATGTAGGGGTATTGACTGCTGTTGACCCAAAGAAAAACAATTTTTTAGGTTATAAACATGTTGATTTATTTAAACCTAATCTCAAGGAGGTAAGGGAGGCTTTAAATATTCAACTACCCCTAGTAAATGAAAAATCTTTAAAACAAGTACATGAAAAACTTTTTGCTGAGCTTACACATAAAGTCACTTTGATTACCTTGTCTGAATTAGGGATTTTTGTACAACAAGATAAAAAATCGCATATCTATCCAGCTCACTTAAGAAATATTTCAGATGTATCTGGAGCGGGAGATACTGTAATAGCGGTTGCAGCTGCACTTTATGCTGTTCATCAAGATATTGACTTGATGGCTTTTATTTCTAATATTGCAGGTGGTCTTGTTTGCGAAGAAGCGGGGGTAGTTCCCATCAATGTTAAAATATTACTTGACGAGATACTATCGAAGAGAGGATAAAATCACTTAAAAAATCATCCTTAAAAAGTATACTTATCTTATTGTAGATTTCAATTTAGCCACTGCCACAGAACCTTGTGGAAATATAGATAGATTTGACACTTTAGAATCGACCTTTGATTGTTCAACCTTAGAATTAGCATTTCCTAATGCCACAAATTCAGATTCCTGACCTTTCTTAAAAGTTAGACATACAATTGCGGAGTATGTGAAGATTAATAGGGTAAATAAATTAATTTTCTTGTTCATACGCTTCAGTTTTATAGTTGAATTGGTACGGCAAAAGTATAAAATTAATTTAACATATGCAATATTTATACACACTCTCTTCAAGAAATGTGAATTTCCGCCAAGCTAATTTAAGTAGGTTTTCATACTTATTTGGTAAACTGTTCCAAAAGAGTCTTTAAACTGAATTTTACAGAATTCAATAATAGGCTTACTTTCAGCTTGGCTAATTAATATCTTACCTGACTGAGCGATATAGGAATTCCCATTATAATAAAATGTAATATATGCCTTATTTTCAGTTATTATTATTTGGTTAAAAGCAGATGTGATCTCTGCAATCTTTTCATTTAAATCGATCCCAACCCCAAATCCGGCTGATACAATATGTTCGTTATAAAATGTTTGATTGGAAGAAAGATAAGAAGTATCCTCATAAATGGTAAAAACACTATCACCATGTACCAAACCTTGTAATGGCAAAGAGCAACTTATTATGCCTCCATTGTTTTCTGCATCTTTTTTGTCTTTCTTGCAAGAAGTAAACATGATGAAAGAACAAAAAAATGAAACAATCAGTAGGAATTCCTTTTTCATTCGAAGGTATTACAGAGTTAATTACGACTGTTAAAAGTTAATTCTTTCATTGTATGCAAAAATTTGAAAGCCTAACCACTTCAACAAAACTAAATTAAAAAATTGATATTCATTAAAAATTAAAATGGAAGTTTTATGTTGAGCAACTCCCAAAAGGCACATGTAAAATGGCTATTTTGATGTATAAAATGTGGTTCCGTTAATCCGCATACTCCAATTTGGTTTTTCGCCATAAGCCCAACTTAAGCTAGATGTATCTATTTTATGAGGCGCAACATTCACAGTAAATTTATGCCATGTTCCAATTTTCAATTTATTCTCATCACATCTAACTATACCATCATAATGTATATCATCTTCTTGTGAACCAAAATTGCCAATATTAAAATATTGTCCATAAGAATTATTCTCAATGGTGAAAGACTCTGTTGGAATTTTATTAAATAAATACCATCTTCCAACATAATCAATATTAAAGTCTGTTGCTTTTTTCATGCACGATGTCAAGAACAAGGTAAAGATTAAAATTACGGCGATTTTATTCATTGTTCAGGTTGTTAACTATTTCAATCAAATCCTAAATCAAAGCCAAAAACTGATCAAACAAATAGTGAGAATCATGAGGTCCTGGATTGGCTTCTGGATGAAATTGCACTGAAAATGCTGGTTTGCCTTTCACTGAAATTCCTTCAAGTGTATCATCATTCAAGTTAATATGTGTTATTTCTAAAGCCTCATTGGTATCTACAGATGATTTGTCTACTGCAAAACCATGATTTTGTGTGGTAATTTCTGACTTACCCGTTTCTACATTATAGACAGGATGATTCAATCCCCTATGTCCATGATGCATTTTGTAAGTTTTACCACCATGAGCAAGCGCAAGCAATTGATGGCCTAAACAAATACCAAATAAGGGTTTACCGCTTTGCAATATTTTTTTAATTGTTTCAATGGCATAAGACATAGTTGCAGGGTCGCCAGGGCCATTGGACACAAAATAAGCCTGTGGATTAAATTGCTCACATTCTTCAAAAGTTGTTTTTGCAGGAAACACTTTTAGGTAAGCACCTCGTTGAGCTAAACAATTTAAAATATTTTTCTTTACGCCAAAATCAAGTACCGCGATTTTTTTTCCATTGCCTTCATCACCAAAAACATATTCTTGTTGAGTACTCACTCGAGAAGCAAGCTCTAAACCTTCCATCGAAGGCACTTCAGAAAGTTTTTGCTTCAGTATATTTATATCTTGAATTTCGGAGCTAATAATGCAATTCATGGCACCCTCCTTTCTTACATGCTCAACCAAGGCTCTAGTATCAATACCTTGAATAGACACAATTTTGTGCTGAATCAAATACTCTTCAAGTCCTTCGTCGGCCGAAATTCGTGAATATTTAGCAGAAAGATTCTTGAATAATTAAAACTGAAGTTTTTACAAACCAAGCCTGAAATTTTTACTGAATCACTTTCAATATCTTTTTTACTCGTTCCATAGTTGCCCACATGAGCCGTATTCATGATGAGTATTTGTCCGTAATAAGAAGGATCTGTAAACACTTCTTGATATCCTGTCATGCCAGTGTTGAAACAAATTTCACCGGTTGCCGTGCCATGATAGCCATAAGCTTTGCCTTCAAAAAAGGTTCCATCTGCTAGTAACAAATAAGCATTATTGATTGTTTCCATGAAGGCCAAAATTAATTAACAGATGTCAGACTTGTTTCAATGTGTATAAATTCTTGTGTTTGTGTCAAACGATATACACAAATCAATTAGCTCCCTACCCTATGTTTCAGGTCGTGTATTTGAGCCTCCCACAATCTTTCCTGATCTGATAATTCCTTTTTATCTGCAAAATCAGTAATGGTTAAAATAGTTTCGTTTGTAACAGGGCTTTTTTCTATTCTGAATTCAAAATATTCTTCATCATCCATCCAATCCCATTTGAACACTACATACTCATTTTCTTCAGCTGCAATCATCTCAGCCTTTTCAACACTTTCTTTCCAATGAAAGAAAAAATTATTTTCTTTTTGATTTACTTTATCTGCAAACCATTCTCCTAAACCTGATGGGGTTGATAAAAATTCAAACAAAATAATGGGAGAACAGCGTATGGAAAATTCTAAGGAATATTTTACTTTTTTTGACATGTAAACTTTATCTATATTGTTAATCACACAATAATATAAAAATAAATGAATCATCCAAATTATTTATTCATTATTTTAAGATTCATGTCATTTTTCTTGCAAATTATTTTTTGGCCGTATCAACTTTAACAATACATTTGCTTATAGTTGAATCTGATACTTTCTAATTCAATTTATTTTTTAACGTATTAATAATATTTGATTAACGATTAAACTCTACCTTACCCATGTCAATGCGCCAACTCAAAATCACGAAATCCATTACTAATCGTGAAAGTCAGTCCTTGGAAAAATACCTACAAGAAATTGGAAAAGTTGATCTCATTACCCCAGAAGAAGAAGTAATCTTAGCTGTTAAAATCAAACAAGGCGATCAAAGAGCCTTAGAAAAATTAACCAAAGCTAATCTTCGTTTTGTTGTATCCGTTGCCAAACAATATCAAAATCAAGGTTTATCCTTAAGCGATTTGATTAATGAAGGTAACCTTGGTTTAATCAAAGCTGCTCAGCGTTTTGATGAGACCAGAGGATTTAAATTTATTTCTTATGCTGTTTGGTGGATCAGACAATCTATTCTACAAGCATTGGCCGAACAAAGTCGTATTGTAAGACTTCCCTTAAATAAAGTTGGTCTAACCAACAAAATCAATAAAGCCTATTCTCAACTTGAACAAGAATATCAGCGTGAACCCTCGGCAGAAGAATTAGCCATACTCCTTGAAATTAACACAGAAGAAATTGAAACAACACTGGGTGTGGCTGCTAGACACGTGAGTGTAGATGCTCCTTTCGTGGATGGAGAGGAAAATACACTTTTGGATGTATTAAGAAATCCGAACTCTATTAGTTCAGATATGGAGCTCGAGCATAACGAATCTTTACGCGATGAAATAGATCGTTCATTAAGCACTTTAACAGAACGCCAAAAGGATGTACTCAAGTTATTTTTTGGTATTGGTGTTGAGCACCCAATGAGCCTTGAAGATATTGGAGAAAGATTTGGATTAACTAGAGAAAGAGTTAGACAAATTAAAGACAAGGCCATCACTAAACTAAGAAGCACTTCTAGAAGTAAACTTTTGAAAAATTATTTAGGTAACTAAGACACATTTTTTTTGAAGCGTCTTTGCGTGAGGGATAGTAACGAAAAGCCCGGATTCCGAAAGGCTTTACGAAACTTCATTTTACATAAAAATTGATAGCCGAATCGGAAGAGGACTTGCAGTGAATAGCCCGACCTGAGGACTCGACTACCCTGCATATTTGATAAACAAAACTTGATCGAGCCGAAGGGCACGCCCAAATAATGCTCACACTTAATTCTTATATTACTTTATAACTTCTACGATTGCTTGTCCCACACATGCATTAGGCATTTGAATATGCAACAAGCTTGCTAAAGTAGCCGCAATATCAGTCATTTGAGTTTGCCTGATCGTTTGGCCTTTACGCACACCCCAACCGTACCAAACCAAAGGAATATGCGTATCATAAGGATTCCAAGTGCCGTGTGTGGTGCCTGTTTTTGCATAAGCATCAAGCCAACCTGGCTTTAATAACAACAAAATATCTCCACTTCTATTTTGCACATAACCATTGATGGCCATTGTTTTGATGGGCTCTGGCAAAAAGGAAGCTTGAATGTTTTTCATATCCACCGCATATTGAATTTCATCATGAGACCTCAGTAAGCGCTGGATTTCATCTATGATGGCTTGACGATTTAAACTACTTGAAGCAAGGCGTTTGTCATTGAGCCAAATAAAATTTTCTCCGATATCTTGTATCAAACTATCCACTTTAAATTGTTGAAGCAATTGCTGATTTAAGGAAGTTTTCAAGGTAGGTCCGCTGAAAAAACCGCCTGGTAATTTTTGATCTAGGAGAAATTGCGGATTATGCGCCACGCCATGATCTGCAGTCAAAAAAAGTGTATAACTATTGGCTCCAATTTTATCATCTAAGTAATTCATAAAATCAGCAAGCTCAAGGTCAATTCTCAAATAAGTATCTTCTATTTCTATAGAATTAGGGCCAAACATATGTCCGACATAATCTGGAGACGAAAAACTCAAGGCTAAAAAATCGCAGGCTTCGGATTGTCCTAATTTTTCTGCAATAAGGGCCTCTTTAGCAAAGTC
>CAZSUF010000058.1:0-333 GCA_964609875.1 uncultured Bifidobacterium sp. | reverse complement strand
GAAATCAAACACAAGGCTATTTCCAAAGGGCGTTTTTTTAATATCGCTTGGTCTTAATCCGCTTAATTTATGCGGAAAACTTGTGTTGGTTTCTCCGGCAAACTTTCCTTCATACAAATTATCATCTTGTGTACTTTGATTATAAGTATTCACTGGATATAAAGTATTCCATTCTTTCTTCATGTATTGCTTAGCTAAATCTTTCTCATTAAAAGATTTGACCCAAGATGGCAAACTTTGCATATAATAAGAACTACTCATAAACACGCCATTGCTATCATCCATCCAATAGGCAGCATTGGCAGTATGTCCGCCAGGCAAAATAGAGGCCCT
>CAZSUF010000057.1:11364-17457 GCA_964609875.1 uncultured Bifidobacterium sp. | reverse complement strand
CACCTTAGACCGAGCAAGGGTAGAATGAGGGTAAAAAAATTGGTTATGAAGATAAAGGTTAGGTTGAGTAATAGAGTGAATAGGATAATGGGTTAAGAATAGTTTTATGATGTAAGGGTAGACTCATAAAGGTGCGAAGTCGGGTGGGGATTTTTTTGAAATCAATGTATGATTGAATGTGTAGAGGAGATAGGTGAAATGTATAAGCTTGATGAATTGTCAAAATTTTACAACATGATTTCTTTAAAATTCTCCACCTTAGACCGAGCAAGGGTAGAATGAGGGTAAAAAAATTGGTTATGAAGATAAGGGTTAGGATGAATTATATATTGAATAGGATAGTGTTAAGAATAGTTTTATGATGTAAGGGTAGACTCATAAGGATGCGATGTCGGAGAGAGGTTCAGAAAAATGCATATGTAAAAGTTGCTTGTAAAAGGTTATAGTGTTTCCTGTAGCAAACTTTATTTCATGCAGAATCTCTTCTCTTGACTGAGCAATTTTAAAGTACTCATATATTAGATTTTAAGTTGCTAATGGAAAGATAAGTCTTTAATTGTAGGCAATGAAAGGCGTTAAGCTAAGGCATACCAAATGCATGTAAAATTTAGTCCAATGGATTATAGCATTATGTCGAGAAACATTCCTGATGATTCATCTGTGATTAGACTATTTGCTATTTCGATTCGGTATGAATCAGAATTAAATCATATTCTTCAAAGTTAAGTATCGAATAGAAGCGACGAAGAATGAAAATTAAAAATTAAAGAGATATGTTAAGAATAGTAAATAGTTGGAGAAATTACATGAAGAAATTGGGTGCTGGTCAAGATGTTTTAGAAGAAATTTTTATTGAAGAATATTGTTATAGAATATCCCAAGAATTTGAACTACAAGTCTTAAACTATTTTGTTTGAACAACTAAATAGGGTTGTAAAATTTGTCTCAGTTTTGGTTTAAAGAGTCTACCCGAATCATAGTTAAACATTTTAATTATGAAAATTAATTTACTATTTTTAGTACTATTGACGAGCTTATTTGCTAAGGGTCAGCTCATGGAAAGAGACTTTGATTTTGAATCAGGTTCAGGGCCGAATAATGTGGTATATTCTATCATCATGCAGCCAGATCAAAAGTTCATCGTAAGTGGCAACTTTAATGAGTATAATAATATTTCATCGAATAAGATAGTCAGATTATTTTCAGATGGAACTTATGATAGTTCATTTGTTTCTGGGTCAGGTGCGAATAGTGCGATCTATTGTTCAGCAATTCAGACTGATGGGAAAATACTTGTGGGCGGTCAATTTACAAGTTATGGAGGCTTGTCAAGAAGTCGGATTGCGAGATTATGGCCTGATGGCAGCATTGACTCTACATTTAATCCAGGATTAGGGTCAAACAATACTATTTTTTCAATGAATATACAGACAGATGGGAAAATAATCATTGCAGGTATTTTTACAACCTATCAAGGCATATCAAGGAATCGTATTGCACGAGTATTATCTGATGGAAGCATTGATACTACTTTTCAACCTGGAACTGGGGCAAATCAAAATTTGTGGATTAGTACTTTACAACCTGATGGAAAAATATTAATTGGAGGAATATTTTCAAGTTATAACGGAGTGTCGCGAAATAGAATAGCCAGATTATTATCTGATGGCACTTTAGATCTAAGTTTCGATCCTGGCACGGGTATTATGAGCCCTGTGGCTTCAAATGCTAAAGTAAGTGGTATTGTCATACAGCCAAATCAGGATATAATTGTATGTGGTAAATTTCATACGTATAACGAAGTAGATAAAAAGAATATATTAAGGGTGAAACCTGATGGGAGTATAGATCAGACTTTTCAAGTTGGTATCGGATCGAATGATTGGATTTGGAATGCAGCACTTCAAGCTGATGGGAAAATAGTCATAGGAGGGTATTTTACTACTTATAATAATGATAGTGCAAAATTTGTTACACGGCTTCTGTCAAATGGTGATAGAGATTCATTATGTAATCTTCAAATGAGTTTAAATCAATTGCCAAGAGCTATTTTTATTCAGCCAGATCAAAAGATTGTCCTTGGTGGTCATTTTACAAAATTGAATTTGGATACTGTGCCTTATTTGTGCAGAATTAAGAATGTATTTCCCTTAGGGGCCTTACAAGTCAATTTCAAGGCTCGAAGAATTCAACAAATAGTAGAGCTATCATGGCAACTTGATGATCAAGAAATGAATGTTGACATTGAACGAAGTCAAGATGCTAAAGCGTTTACTAAAATTAGTTCGGCAAAAGAGATCATACAAGGCGTTCAACATCAATATAGTTATGTTGATCATTTTCCCCTGAGTGAAAAAAGTTACTATCGCTTGAAAATAAAATCAATGGATGGAAAGGTAATTTATAGCGAAGTTAAACAAGTTGAATTCTTTCCTTCATCAATAACTATATATCCGAACCCAGCTGATTCTTATTTAATGATACAAGGAATTCGTGATCAATCAAGACTGCATTGTTTGATAAGAAATAAGGAAGGAAAGATTTGTAAAACTATTGAATCATTAAATCAAAATGCAAATAGAATTGATATTACTGACTTACGAAGAGGCAATTATTTTATAGAAATTTTTAATAATAAGAACGTAGAAAGATTTCTATTCACGAAAAAATAATGCGAATAATACTTTATGAACTAAAGTAGATTTTATCAGATGTTTTTGCTTGAAAGCCTCCAACATATATAAGAACCAAATTGATGCCATGAGGGAATATATTTCTAATTGTATTATGCATCCGACGAAATAGAGTCGATTTAGTTCTTGATATTTATCATCAAGAACGAATATCGAATACTGGTTTATTTCAAATCGGTAATGAGCAAATACCCGAATTTCCCAATATGCATTAGGTGGAAAATTGCCTGATTAAGCAATATTCAATTTGATTTAAAGCGTGAGTAAATTCTTAGCTCAATCTACTATCTCAATCGTATAGTTTTCCATGACAGCATTACAAAGCATCTTTTTACAGGCAGTATCAGCAATAAGTAAAGCGCTTTCTTTATCATTCGCTTCGATTTGCAAAGAGATTCTTTTCCCAATTCGAACATCTTGAATTTGATGTAGTTCTAAATTATGTAAGCTTGCATGAACCGCTTTGCCTTGAGGGTCAAGTAATTCTTTTAAGGGCATAATATTGATCTGTGCAGTAAAATTCATATTTCCTGGTGTTTGTAAGCGAAAGATAAAATAATATAAAGTAAAAATGAAAATGGAATAAACAAGGTTTGCAAAAAAGGAATTGATAGGGCACTGAGCCCTAACCATATTAATTGTGGCCAATATTTTTGAATAGAGAACTGAGAGAATTTTAGGGTAAATAACTTAATGGTACTCACCATGAGCCAACATAAAATTCCAATAATGGCATATAATAACCATGGATTCAGGAGTTTTAATCCAAGGCCTAATGGATTTTGTAATAAGATTAAGGGAAGTGCCGCTACAAACATGCCCATAGCTGGTATTGGGGTTCCTGTAAAATATTGTGTGTTAGAGGGCGACTGATTAAATCTTGCTAAACGCAACGCACCAAAACAGGCTAATAAAAACGCTGGACAAACAACAAGCATAGAAATATCCATGGCATGGGGTTGATTCATCCATGAAGACCAAAGTAATTTCATCATAATCATGCTAGGTGCAACACCAAACGAAACCACATCTGCTAGTGAATCTAAATCTTTTCCAATAGGCGAATGCACTCCTAGCCATCTAGCTACCATACCATCAAGTACATCAAATAAACCTGCTAAAAATATACAAATACTACCATAATAGATTTGTGATGTGCCACTTACCCAAATTTCCTCTCCATTTAATTCTCCAAGAAATGGTTGAGTATGAAGAATAAAAACAATGGCCATACAGCCAAGAAACAAGTTACCTAAGGTGAGGATATTGGGAAGGTGTTTCATAATTCGTAAAGGTAATTGTTTCAATCAATTTTTTAGTTGTTAAGGGCATTTTCTACATAAATGTCTATTTGAAGTAGAACTGTATCACGGGTTCGGCTCAATAAATACTTAAAAATCTTTTCATTTTTGAATATATATGCATTAATTAAAAATGTAATAACTTGATATATAACAAATTAAAATAAATAAAATTTAAGTATTTAAAAAAAATCTTATTTAGGGGTATTTTTTTCTAATGTCAATTATTTCATCGGTTAATAAATATGAAAATAAATAATATAATAATGTACTTAACTATATATCATTAGAAATCAACATATAACATATTCGTGTTGGCATGATAGTTGCAAATATCTGTTCACAAGCTATTATTATGAAAAAGATTTACACTACTCTTTGTTTTTTAATTTTATGTTCTACACAGTTATTACTTGCTCAATCTAAACCACAAGATTTAGTCTTTAATATTGCAGTAAGTCAAAGCCAACTTCCATCTATAAAACTTACTTGGAATAAACAAGTTGGAGTAACGGCTTATACTGTTTTCCGAAAAAATAGAAACGAAAAGGTTTTCGATATCATCGCAAATAACCTTCCCATCAATGATACATTTTTTACAGACTTAAATGTAAGTGCGGGTTCGGCTTATGAGTATAGTGTGCAAAGTGCCACAAATCCTAATATTACTGGATATGTTTATGCCGGCATCGAAGTACCTGCAGTACATCAAGCAGGCGAATTATTGTTGGTGATAGACAATACCTACCAACAAGCTGCTGCAACAGATTTAGAAATCTATAAAACAGATTTAATTAAAGAAGGCTGGAAAGTGAGTATCGAATATGTGTCACGAACAACAAGTGTCATCAATGTGAAACAGCTGATTCTGAATCATTATCAAGCTAACCCCAATGGTTTAAAAGGAGTCATTTTATTAGGTCATGTGGCTGTGCCTTATAGCGGTAATATTTCTCCTGATGGACATTCAGATCATGTAGGTGCTTGGCCTTCAGATATGTTCTACAGCGACATGAATACACAATCTCCTAACTGGTCCGATATCACTTTAAATAATGTCTCAGCAACAGATATTCGAAATCATAATGTCACTGGGGATGGTAAATTTGATTTAAGTGCAAGAACTCCAAATTGCAACATGAAAATATTTGTTGGACGTGTAGATGTATTTAATATGCCTTATATTAATTTAAATGATGTAACTCTTTTCAAACAGTATCTTCAAAAAAACCATACATACAGAGCAGGATTGAAAAAATTTAGACAAGCTGGTTTAGTTGATGATAATTTTGGATTCATGTATGGAGAAGCCTTCGCTCAAAACGGATGGAGAAATTTTTCTTCATTGGTGGGTGGAAGTCAAGTAAAAGCAGGTGATTATTTTACAGATTTAAAAACAGATTCTTATATCTGGAGCTATGGGTGTGGCGGTGGTTGGAACACAGGTGCAACAGGAGTGGGTACTACAAATAGTTTTAAAACAAGCGAAGTATCAAGCGTATTTACCATGCTTTATGGTAGCTATTTTGGAGATTGGGATACAAAAAATAATTTTCTGCGAGCTCCCTTAGCAAGTCCATCTTCAACCTTGGTAAGCGTTTGGGGCGGCAGACCTAATTGGTTTTTTCATACAATGGCCATGGGCGAACCCATCGGATATAGTTATTTAAACTCTATCGAAAACGATTATACCTATTTACCTAGAGGCGTTTTTGCAGATCAAGTGCATCAATCATTATTAGGAGATCCTTCTTTAAAAATGTATATGTTTGATGCACCAACTACATTAAGTGCTGCAGGTATTGAAAATGGAAGCAAAGTTGCTTTACATTGGACTGCCTCCAATGATACAGAAGTGATTGGATATTATGTGTATCGCGCAGATAACCTAGATGGAGATTTCCAATTGCTGAACCCAACTTATACTACTAATACAGATTTTATTGATGAATTTCCTATCATCAACGGAAATGAATTAAAGAGCGTATACATGGTTAAAGCCGTTAAATTAGAACATTCAAATACAGGTACTTTTTATAACCTCAGTCCTGGTGTAATTGCTGATAAAATTGTCAATTCAATTCCTTCACCTGTAGATT
>CAZSUF010000057.1:0-11337 GCA_964609875.1 uncultured Bifidobacterium sp. | reverse complement strand
ACCAATACACTGAACTGGACAGTCGATCATGAAATAAATCTTCAAGGCTATGAAGTAGAAAGGAGTGAAGATCAACAAGCTTTTCAAAAAATGGGTTTCGTCGAAGCAAGAAATCAACAAACTACGCAACAGTCTTATCAATTCAATGATAATAAACCCTATAAAAATAGCTACTATAGACTTAAAATGATAGATCAAGATGGGAAGTATGTTTATTCTGAAATTGTCTATTTGCAACTGAGCGAATTTTCACAAGAAACAACGCTATACCCAAATCCTTGCAAAAATGTATTAAACATTCAATATCAAACTTCAAGTCAGGGTGAACTTTCGATACAACTTCTAGATATTCAAGGAAAATTGCTCCGCACCCAACTTGTACAAACAACGGAAGGACAAAATGTATTACAGTTCAACGATCTAGGAACATTGCCTTCAGGGCTATATTTCCTCAGACTTCTTCAGGAAGGCACCACGTCCGCCACTATTTATAAAGTCCAAAAAGAGTAAATCAGTTTAATTCAAGTCATTACAAGCCGTTTCATTTAGTTGGAACGGCTTTTTTTGTAACCCTTTTTTCGGGCGGCACACACGCTATCGCTTATACTCCTCTCCCGAATCGGCTACCAAAATTCGTAATAAGTCAACACTCTAGAAAGCCTCTCGGGATGCGGGGTATACGCTCTATCGTTGCCGCAATACAAAATACACCTACCAACAAATGTCTCGTTAAATAAGTATGCCTATTACATAGTTATGTAAAATAGTTTGTTAAAATCAGTACTATGTATTGCATAATACATGGCAATGTATTAGGTTTGCATTCAAATCACGCGATATGGCAACAATTAATACCGATAATATTCAAAGTCAAATGAAAAAAGGACTCCTTGAATTTGCAATATTATCTATCATTCAGCGCGGCGAAGCCTACCCAAGTGACATTACCCAAGAATTGAAAGATTCAGGCATGAATGTGCTAGAAGGTACTCTGTATCCCTTACTTACCAGATTAAAAAATGCAGGTTACCTAGATTATAGATGGGTAGAAAGCAGTGGCGGCCCGCCCAGAAAATATTTTACCATGACAGAAACAGGCAAAGAGTTTTATCTCACCCTACAATCCACATGGATAGAAATAAGCACAGCAGTCAATAAAATAACAAATACCAATCACTAATTCCAAAAAAAGAAAACATGGAAAAAATTATCCAAATAAATTATCAAGGAAGAAATATTTCTTTTGAAGAAAAAGCTTTTCAAATATTTCAACAATATGAATCTGATTTGAAAGTTTACTTCCTAAAGGAAGAGGGAGGTGATGAAACGTTTGCTGACTTGCAATACAGAATGGGCGAAATATTTGAAGAGAAATTAAAAGGTGGGGCCATAGCCATCAATCAACAAGATATCGATGAACTTATAGCCACAATCGGCAAACCAGCTGATTTAGATCCCGACATGGAAGAAGCTAAACCTAAGTCTGATCCACCACCAAGTATTAAAAAACAACTTTTCAGAAACAAATTCAAAGGCGAAAAAATTATTGGCGGCGTATGTAGTGGTATTGCCAATTATTTTTCCATCGATCCCATTGCAGTTAGATTGGTGTTCATAGTATTTACCATCTTTAATATTGCCACCCTTTTTAAATTTAATCTTGGTATCGTAGCCTATATTATTTTATGGATAGTGCTTAAACCTGCCTATCTCAAACAAAATACAACAAACAAGTTATTTCGAAATCCAAAAGATAAAGTGTTAGGAGGTGTTTGTAGCGGATTAGCCCAATTTTTTAATACAGATTCATGGATTATTCGAGCCATATTTTTAATCCCATTTTTACTCGGTATTGTGTCTGATCATAACGATTGGCATAGGATACATTTTCTTGGAACATCCTTTTATTCATTAACTTTTATTACTTATTGTGTACTCTGGGTTATAGTGCCCTTAGCAAAGAATTCAACCGATTATATGCTTCTGAAAGGCGAGCCAATTAATATATCAACCATACAACATTCTATCTCTATGCAAAATATCACCGATGCTTCCAAATCAGGCTTAAATACTTTCTTGAAAGTTGTAGCCTATATACTGATTGTAGTTTTTATGATTTCAATTTTACCTGTGTTAGGATCTATCGTGATGGCATCTTTATTATCTTATAATTTAGCAGATGTCATATTATTCACAAGCTACAATAAAACTTTAGCGCTTTTCACAGTCTTGTTTTTGGGCATACTTCCTTTTGTAGCTTTAATCCTTTGGGGAGTGCGTAAGCTTGCAGGTTTTCATTCACCGAATAAATCACTCAGAGTTATTTTTATCGCGTTACATACTCTAGGTTGGGTGAGTGGATTTTTATTAATCGCCATCATCGGATCGGATAATAAACCTTATCAACCTGTCACTGAACATATTCAAATTCAAGGAAATTTTGATACACTTTTTGTGAAACCATTCAACACAGAATTAGCCTACACAGGAAATGCTTTTTATGAAATAAATCCATTCGGAAGTATCATAGAAAAAACTCCTGGCCAAAATCATGTACACGGAGTATGGGTTAAATACAAAAATACAGATGAGCCGAATTTTAGCATGGATATTGAAAAATCAGCTTTTGGAAAAAATAGATATTATGCCACTGAAAATGCAAACGCCACATTCTACGATTACAAAGTTCAAGGAAATAATATGTTGCTTTCCTCTATCATTAAAGTAAATAATAAAAACCCTTACCATTTTCAAAATGTGAAAGTCACCATATATATTCCGAAAGGAAAAACGGTGGTTGCTTCTGAAGAACTAAGAAAACAGTTGAAACATACATTCAGAGCTAATCACAAAAACTTCTTTTTTAATTTCGAAGATGACGATGAGGTCAAAAAAGATAAGATCATTACAAATGATGAAACCAATGTGGATATAGATATTAAAACCCCAAATATCGATATCGATAAGCAATCAGAAACCGAATCGATTTTGCAAAAGAAAGAAGAAATTCAAGAAGCAGCCAAAGAAATGGAAGACAAAGTATTAGAAGCTAAACGTGAACTTGAAGACGCCAGAATTGAGGCAGAAAGAAAAATTGAAGAAGCTAAACGTGAACTCGAAAACTCTATTAAAGACACCCTAAACAACCGATAAATGAACCTACATTATTTATTAGAAATCATTCGTTTTTTGAATCATTTCAATGATATGCCGTTTTTATAGTGAATTATGTAACAATTTCGTAATCATTACTGAATCAAAGACAAAATAATCTTCACTACTTTTGCAAAAACCTTGTATGGAAAAAAAGATCGGTAAGATTTTAGTTGTAGATGACGAGAAGGATATTGTTGAAATGATTCAATACAATCTCGAAGCAAATGGATATGAGGTAGAATCTGTATTCAATGGGGTTGATGCAATTTCAATGGCCTCAAGTTTTAAACCTGATCTTATCTTGCTTGATGTAATGATGCCGTACAAAGATGGTATTCAAACTTGTATTGAACTGAGAGCTAAACCTGCATTTAATGATATTGTGGTTATTTTCTTAACAGCTTTAGCAGATGAAGCTGCCGAAATAAAAGGTTTAGAAGCTGGCGCAGATGATTATATTTCCAAACCCATCAAGCCTAAATTATTATTATCTCGCGTGCAATCTGCTTTCCGACGTATTCATAAAACAGATGGACAAACCATGAGTTTTCCAGATTTAGAAATCAATCGCGAAAAATTTATAGTTACGCATAAAGGAGTTGAAGTGAAACTTCCTCGAAAAGAATTTGAATTACTTGCTTTACTCGCTTCTAAACCTGGACGTGTCTTTTTAAGAAATGATATTTTAAACACTGTTTGGGGTAATGAAGTGATAGTAGGTGATAGAACCATAGATGTTCATGTAAGAAAAATTAGACAAAAATTAAATGAAGATTTTATCCATACCATCAAAAGGGTTGGATATAAGTTTGAAGTTTCATAAATTTATTTCTACAATTATCATTGTAACTTCACGGCATGTTGCAAAATAAAAATTTGTCACCTAAGCAAGTAACCTTGTTTATAGCTTTGTTGTTATCCTTAGCTGTGGCATTAACTATTTACTTTTATACTATAAATTGGCAAGCCGCAGCGCTGAGTTTTGCATTTATTTTGGTGTTGTCTTATACCTTAATTTATTATCTAATGGATTGGTATATCTACAGACAAATTAAATTAATTTATAAATTTATTTCTCAGACCAAGGCTTCTAAAAGAGAAGAATTTTATAATCAAGAATTATTACCCAAAAAAACAATTCAAGATGTAAGTCAAGATGTAGAGAAATGGGCCGAAGAACATATTGTAGAAATAGAAAGATTGCAAAGTAATGTAGCCTTTCGAAGAGAATTTTTAATGAATCTCTCTCATGAAATAAAAACACCCATATTCGCAGCACAAGGATTTATAGAAACCTTGTTAGATGGTGCCATTGATGATGAAAAAGTTAACAAAGTTTTTTTACAGAAAGCTGCAAAAAGCATTGATAGATTATCAGATTTAGTTAAGGATCTTGATGAAATCTCAAAAATAGAATCTAATCGAATTAATATTCAAAAATCTGAATTTACGATTCAACATTTAATTCAAGATGTGTTTGAAGAGTTGTCCCAAAAGGCAGCAAAAAAGAATATTAAATTAATTATCAAAAAAGGATGTGATCAACCAGTGTCCGTATTAGCAGATCAAAAGAAAATCAAACAAGTGCTTGTAAATCTAGTAGAAAATTCTATTAATTATGGGAAAGAAAATGGAGAAACAGTAGCAGGAATTTATTTAGTTAATCGAAAACAAGCCTTAATCGAAATCACGGATAACGGAATTGGCATCAATGAAGATCATATTTCTAGAGTGTTTGAACGATTTTATAGAACGGATAATGCACGAACAAGACACGAAGGAGGTACAGGTTTAGGCTTAGCCATTGTAAAGCATATTATCGAAGCACATCATCAAACTGTCAATTGTAGAAGCAAGCTAGATGTAGGAACTAGCTTTGGGTTTACCTTAGAAAGACCCTAACTTAGAAATTAGTTTTAGTATATCTTAGTGAACGTAAAGAAGGATCTAGCGCAAAGGCTTGATTAAAATAAGCCTCAGCTTTAGAAGTATTTCCAGCTTTGTAATAAGTCATCCCTTTAGTATAAATAACTTCAGCATCTTCTGGATTGATCTCAAGTATTTCATCCAAAATATTTCTTGCTTTATTAAAGTCACCTTTTTTCATGTATACCTCGGCAATGGATATATTTAAATCTTTATCGTAAGGTGCATAATCCTTGGCCTTCGCATAATAAAATAAAGCCTTATCATAATCCTTCATTTCTAAATAAGTCATGGCCCAATTTTCGTAAAAAAACTTGGTTTTTAAATAGCCCTTATCTTCAGCAGATTGATAAAATTCTACTGCTTTCACATATTGATTGGCATTATAGCAGCTCAAAGCAGCTTCGTATATTTTAGTTGGATTTTCAGGATCAAGATTCAATGCTTTGATATAATAATTCATAGATTCATTATACTTATTCATTTTCTCAAAACAATTCGCAATTTTAAATGGCAGGTCTCTATCATTAGGTAAAGCCTTCTCAGCTCTTAAATATAATCGCACAGCTTGAGGATAATGCCCCACTTCAAGATAAGTTCTGGCTAACATCTTGTTGATCTCACCATCTGTAGGATTTAGGTTTAAAGCTTTCTCAGCATATTCAACGCCTTTCATCTTTTTAGGGCTCATGCTATACATTTCTGATAAACGTGCCAAGTAAATTAAATTCTTGTCATCATTTGCGAGTAATTCTTCATATACGGGAATAGCATCAAAATACAATCGACGAGAATATTGGATATCAGCAAACTCTTTTTTATAGTCAATGTTTTGAGGATCTTCTGCCAAGGCTTTTGACATAAGTTTGCCCGCCTCGGTAAAATTTTCTTTTGCTTTAAACTTCATGGCGTTCTCATACAATTCTGTGGATGTTTGAGCGCTGAGATGTTGTCCTGCAAAAAGACAAATGGCTGCGAAGAATAGTGTTTTTTTCATTGTCATGATTTTGTTGTTTTTCCGTTTTTCAAATAATAAAGTGCCATTGAAATACAATGCAAATATCTAAAAGTCAAACGAGTCGCAATTATTATGCCAACTCTTTAATAATTATGGGTTGAAGTTACGTCTAATGCTTTTTATTTCTAACTTTTTTGAGGACGAATCAATAATTATCTAAGATAGAATCAATAAAATAGAGGATTTGAGAAGATAAAACAGAAAATTTTTCTATAATTTGATTAAAGACGTGGGGCTCAGTTTATTTAAAAAATTGTACTAAATGAATATGTCAAACAACCCCTATTTAGTCTTCTAAAGATTTCACACTATGAAATAAACGCTTCCACCTAATGCCATGTTTATCATAGCTCATCCAAATAAACCAAGCTTTACCAACTACATGGTCTTCTGGAACATATCCCCAAAATCTCGAATCGGCCGAGTTATGTCTATTATCACCCATAAGCCAATAATAGTTCATGGCAAAAGTATAGGTTGTAGCAGGCTTGCCATCGATTAAGAATGGTGTTTTACTTTCATCTAAGGTATGACCCTCATATTCGGTAATAACTGTCCTGTATAAAGCAATATTTTCTTTATTAATATTGATGGTAACTCCTTTCTTCGGAATCCAAATAGTACCATAATTGTCCTGATTCCATTTAAAATTTGTGGTGTCCATAGGAAAACAATCTGGCTGTGCATTTCCTTTGCCATACATATTTCTAATGGTATCAATCATTTGCACCGATACATTGGGGATGGCCTGAAGATTTTTTACATCGTCTTCCGTCAAACTATAGTAATTTGTTCTTTCATTCCAATTACTAATATTCAAATCATCACGCATTTCTTCACTCAAATCATAACCAGTGGGTACCATGTTTACATAGTATACAAATTGCTGATAACGAGGCTTATAGCCCGGTTTCCCATTGATGTAAAGCACACGATCTCGCAATTCCAAACTATCTCCAGGTAAACCTACACAACGCTTAATATAATTCTCCTTTTTATCTACAGGACGATTATTTTCATGGTCTTGAGGCCAATTAAATACCATGTCATCATTTCTTTCTATTTCACCAAAGCCCCATAATCGCTTGTAAGGAGCTTTAATGGCCTCACTATAAGACTTTGTATTAAAAAATGGCACAGTATGATGCACAAACGGAATGGCCAGGGGTGTCATAGGCAAACGAGCCCCATAATGCATTTTGCTCACAAATAAATAGTCATTCACCAACAACGATTTTTCCATAGAAGGTGTCGGGATCGTATAAGCTTCTATAAAAAAAGTTCGAATGATAGTCGCAGCAATGATAGCAAATACAGCCGCATCAAGCCATTCACGGGCTGCAGATTTTTTAACAGTGGGAGTTTTCTTTGAAAAGAAAGGGATGTGCATAGAGTTTAATTTAATTCAACTGTTTGTCTATTTTTCAGTCAAGTACGATGTACATCTTGAAATAGAGATTTCAGTGCAAGGGGTAAAAGTAATATTTTGTTTTATAATGAAATGTGAAATTTAAACCTTCTTATATGAAGAATAATTTGGGCGTGCCCCGCCTGAAAAGATTCAAATAAGAAACAGACTGCTTCAAGAGAGTTCTGCTTACCAAGGATCTTCATCAAAAAATGGCGGGTCGTGCTATTCACTCCAATCTATGCTGAAGCCAATACATGCAGGCTTCAGCATAGGATTTCCGTTACTATCACTCACGCAGGCATATTACCTGAATCATTCGTTTCAAGTAAGCCTAATACCTTGTCAATTCTTTGCATAGTTTCTTCTCGACCAATTATTTGAGCAATGTGAAATACGCCAGGTCCAAATTTCCCGCCGACTAACATGATACGCAGAGGCAACTGTAATTCTCCAACCTTGATTTCTTTTTCCTGAGCTAAGGCCTTAAATTGTAATTCGATGGCATCAGTAGACCATGGTTCTATGAGTTGAATTTGCGTTACAAAACTTTTAAAAAAAGTTGTTTTTTCAGCGGTCCATTTAGAAGATATCGATGCCAAGTCAAATTCTTTAGGAGCCACATAAAAATAAGCGCTTTGGGTAACAAAATCAGTTAATAAAGTACAACGATCCCGCACCAAACCTATCACTTCATGATCCTTCTCCTTAGGACCTAAAGGTAAATTAGCACTTTCTAGAAATGGCAAGGCTAATTCTTCTAAGTCGTTGAGTTCAATCATTTTTATCCATTCATGATTAAACCATTTTGCCTTTTCAAAATCAAATTTTGCACCTCCTTTATGTATTCTTTCAATCGTAAATTGACTGATCAATTCTTCTTTGGTAAATATTTCTTTTTCTTCTCCACTATTCCAACCAAGTAGGGCTAATAAATTAAGAAATGCTTGAGGTAAAAATCCTAGTTCTTTAAAACCTGCATGAGTATCGCCACTACTAGGGTCTTTCCAGTTCATGGCAAATACTGGAAATCCGAGCCTATCTCCATCACGTTTACTTAGTTTGCCATTGCCATCGGGTTTTAAAATTAAAGGCAAATGAGCCCATGCTGGCATGTCATTTTCCCAACCTAAATAGCGCCATAGCATCACATGCACTGGGGCGCTAGGTAGCCATTCTTCTCCACGAAATGCATGAGTTATTTTCATTAAATAATCATCTACGACCACGGCAAGGTGATAAGTAGGCATACCATCTGCCTTCAGCAATACCTTGTCATCTACTAGCTTTGAATCATTTTTTATTTCTCCGCGAATTAAATCATGAAATTGAATGATTTCATTATCAGGCATTAAAATCCGTATTACGTAGGGTGCACCTGATTCCAATAATTCATTCACTTCTTGCTGAGGCAATGTCAAGGAATTCTTCATGCTTAAGCGAGTCAAATGATCGTATTGAGGCGAAGGATTTGAGGCTGATTTATAGCTAGCCCTCATCTGCTCTAATTCTTCAGGAGTATCAAAGGCGTAATAGGCATGGCCATTCTCAATCAGTTTCAATGCATAGGCACGATATGATTCTTTTCGTTCACTTTGACGATAAGGGGCGTATGGTCCTTCAAGATGCGGTCCTTCATCAGGACTGATTCCACACCAATGCAAACAATCTATGATATATTGTTCAGCACCTTCTACAAAACGATGTTGATCTGTGTCTTCAATACGTAAAATAAATTTTCCTTGGTGTTTTTTTGCGTATAAATAACTATAGAGGGCTGTTCGAACGCCTCCCAGATGAAGTCCTCCGGTAGGACTCGGCGCAAATCTTGTTCTAACTTCTTTTTGCATAAAAATAAATTGGTTGCAAATGTATGATGAAACCTACCTAGATAAAAATGACTTAGCCAGTTTGAATTGAGCTTGGTTTTTTTAATGGATGAAATTTGGACAATTAGTAACCCATGATTTTTAAACCTAGTAAGGTTCGAATTAGAAAGAAGAGGCCAATACCTACCATGCACAAAGCTGAAATTCTATTTAAGTATACAATATTTCTTGGGGTCAGCATAGAGCGAATGCCTTGTGCTAAGATCACTTTAAGGGTGTCAAATGTAAGTATCACAGCCAAGCAACTCATAAAAAAAATAATTCTATAACTAGCTCCTGTATTAGCAATTGCAGCCACTGCGGTAATCCAAATGATAATTACGCCTGGATTAAAGGTATTCATTAAAAAACCACTCCCAAAAATTTTCAAATAGTCTTTGCTAGATACAGTAGCCATATCACGTTTATTTCTTGTGACTTTTATCTTCTTAAAAAAACCATAAATTCCAATAAAAAGAAATAATAATGACCCTAAGCCACCGATTAATTTTTCATGAGACAAAAGCCCTGAAAGCCAACCAGAAGCCAGATTTGCTAAGGAAACATAGATAACATCACTTAAAGAAACACCTATTACAAAACTCATCCCTGCTTTCCAGCCGTAGGATAGACTATATTTTATGATGGCAAAAATGGTTGGACCAACGGAAATGGCCATAAATAAACCAAATGCAATGCCTGCAAAAAGGGCTGATGTCATATGGCATAAAAGTACATATTTTAGCGAATAAGCCCAAAAAACAATACTTTTAAAGAAATATTATATTGTTAAAATAAATATACTTTTAAATTCCAACCATCTTGATTAATTTCGAGTCTTAAGTACTGCTAGAATTTTCAAGAATTTTGGCAAATAATTATTAATTTTAAGGTTTAAAGAAAAAAATGGGTATGAATAAACTTTTCCGAATTGCACTTTTTGCTATAATATTCCTATTAGGAACAACAGCTGCAAAGGCTTCACATCAAGCTGCGATTGATATTTATTATGAGTACATGAGTCCACTCACCTACAAAATTCACCTAGTTATTTATAGGGACTGTACAGGAATAGGTCAAGGTTCTTCAGAAGGAATGACTGCTTATTCAACAAGTTGTGGTCAAAATATTACATTTAATGTAGATACTGCCACGGCTGCAGATCCTAATAACTTTGCTTTTGTGGATGATCTTTGTTCAAATGTACCAAGTACTTGCATCAATCCAAGTAGTACATTTAATGGTTACCAATATTGCCATTATGCAGCTATCATCAATCTGCCTATGGCTTGTTCTGATTGGGTGTTTAATTGGCAAAGTTGCTGCAGAAACACGGGAATTCAGAATATTGGAGCAAATGGTGTATGTATCAATGCAACCCTTAACAATGTGGCTAGACCGGTAAATAGTTCAACCGTATTAACCATTCGACCTATCCCTTATGTTTGTTTCAATCAACCTACGCTATACTTAAATGGTCCTATAGATCCTGATTTGGATTCAATTGTGTTTGAAGCCATAACACCTAATGATTGGAATCCAAATCCTCAATGTACGCCTTATTTATTTAATGGAACTTATACTCAAGCAAACCCAATAGGCGCACCTGCTGGATATTTTGTTGATCCAACAACTGGAACTGCAGCTTTTACCCCAACCATTCAAGGTTTTTTTGTATTAGCATTTAGAGCCAATGAGTATGACAAAGCTACAGGTGTGCGTGTCGGCAGTGTAGAAAGAGATGTACAGATAAATGTATTAAATTGTAACTCAGCTCCACCTTTAGTTGATACTATTAATGCTGGTCCGATTTATAACTTAACGGGTGCAACAACATTAAGTAGTACCCCCGTGGTATTAACCGTTTGCCCTGGAACGCCTATGTCTTTTAATGTAAAGGCTACCAGTCAAACCTTAAGTAATTTAGTAAAAACCTATGCCAATTATGTTAAGACTTGCCC
>CAZSUF010000056.1:16779-17468 GCA_964609875.1 uncultured Bifidobacterium sp. | reverse complement strand
GGATTCGGATCGTAATACGCAGCTTTAAGCAATCCCTTTAAGTCAGCAGCATTAGAAGGGTAGCACACTTTAATACCTTTGATATTAGCTAACAAACTTTCTACACTGCCACTATGATAAGGGCCGCCTCCGCCATAGGCGCCAATAGGTACGCGCAACACCATGCTGATCGGAAACTTGCCACAAGTTAAGTAACATGATTTTGAAATTTCTGTCACCAATTGATTGATGCCTGGATAAATGTAATCGGCAAATTGAACTTCGACAAAGGCTTTGATGCCTAAGGCGCTTAATCCAATAGTTGAACCTATGATGTAAGCTTCTTGAATGGCGGTATTAAAAACTCGATTGTCGCCGAATTTATCTGCTAGGGTCGCGGCTTCGCGAAACACGCCTCCTAATCGTTTGCCCACATCTTGTCCATAAAAAATACATTCTGGATGTATGCGCATAATTTCTTCGATGGCATGCAAGGCTGCATCAACCATCACCACCTTTTCTCCTTGTTCAGGGCATCGATTGCCTTTTTCTTCTAGAATAGTTGTAGGTGCAAAAACGTGTTGGTCAACGGTACTTGGATCAGGATCATTGGCTTGAATAGCTTCTGAAAATTCACGTGCAATAAAATCTTTTTCTTCAGTTTCGATGATCAGAAGTTCTTCATCTGTAAAACCGATATTGAATAATTT
>CAZSUF010000056.1:16234-16519 GCA_964609875.1 uncultured Bifidobacterium sp. | reverse complement strand
ATGATGACCTAATAAGGGCACTTTTGCATGTACTAAAATGGGCTTGCGATTTTCACGCACATAATGAATGGCATTTTCCATGGCCTCATAGCTAAGTTCGAAGTCACTGCCATCTACTTGCAATCTTTCTATACCTTTAAAGCCTTGAATAAATTCATAGGCATTCATGCTTCTAGCTTCATCACTGCTTACACTAATGCCCCAGTCATTATCTTCGACCAAATAAATAATGGGTAATTGTTTGAGTGCTGCAAATTGAAAGGCTTCACTTACTTCGCCTTCTGT
>CAZSUF010000056.1:15395-16076 GCA_964609875.1 uncultured Bifidobacterium sp. | reverse complement strand
GCCTGTGGCACTACTTTGATGTATAATTTTGGGCAGATGCTCTCTTCTCGAATTGGGGTGGTTGTAATATTCTCTTCCGCCTGTAAATGGGTCGTCACCTTTGGCTAAAAGCTGCAACATCATTTCATAAGGTCGCCATCCCATGCCTAACATAATGCTTTCATCGCGATAGTAAGGACTGATCCAATCATGAGGCTTTAATTGAAATGCTGTGGCTAGTTGAATGGCTTCATGCCCACGACTTGTGCTGTGCACATATTTGCATATTGGCCTATTTTCTTCATAGATATCAGCCATGGCTTTGGCTGTCATCATGAGGCGGTATGCTCTAAGTAAGAGTTTGCTATCCATACGAGTGGGGCAAAGATAGTTTTTCATGTCATATATGAAAAGGATATGCTTGCTTATTTCGGGAAATCCTGAAGTTTACTCAGCTTTATAATCAAGCGGTAGTTTTTTGATTCTTTTCAGCGGGCCACTGCAATAGCTCATATGGCAGTTGACACATGTATTAATTACTGCTGTATAGTTTTCAGCTTGGTTAGCCTTGTCACTCATTAGCTTTCGATAGGCATGTTCAAACATCTTGGCATTATCGAAAAATAGTGTTTCTAATACGGAAGAATCTGTAGGCTCTGCAGTCCAAAAGGGCATGAGCGGATATTTTACAGAATCTACTAC
>CAZSUF010000056.1:0-15385 GCA_964609875.1 uncultured Bifidobacterium sp. | reverse complement strand
ATCGCAATAGTTAGCCATAGTCCGCATCATGCGTGCCATGGGTTTTACCTCATTGGGATCTTTAATTGGATTCGTGCAACTTTCTTCTTGATTTGAATTAGCTTGATCATTGTTTTGACAAGAAATAATGATGGAAATACAAAGCAGAAAGAAGGGGATTGTTTTTTTAAGCATGCAAGGTTTATTTTAAAATTACGCCTTTGGCTTCAAATACCAATTCGCTAAGAGGTTCGGTAATGGCAGCCACTTCTTCTTTAGATTTTTTATCGTCTCTGGCATATTCTTGAAGGTCTGCTACTGAGGTTACTTCTACCTTTGCAATGCCGTCAATAATAGCGGTTCTGCCAGAGGCATCTTTAGGCATAAAGAATCCATAATCTTTAAACGTTACACGAACTGTGCTGCTATCGCCGTTTTTTAATTCCATCCAACAGCCTTTCTTTTGGCAAACAGCTTCAATTTTGCCACTGAGTTTGCAAGCAAGTTCAGTTTGAGTTCCCATCATGGCAGTTAAACTGTCGATAGGTTTAGCTCCATCTTCTGTAATTTTTTCACCAAAAAACTGAGGTGAATTTGAAGTGTTCTCTGTTGATTTTTTTTCTGTGGTTTCGTTACAAGAAAAGAAGGTTATCGTGACAAGTAGTATAGCTAAAATACTTTTCATAAAGGGTAATTATTAAATTTTGATAAAAAAATACGAGTTCGAAGATAATTAAAATTATGGGATATTGCAGTTAAGATTAAATTTCTTTATGCTGGAATTGATGACTTCTCTTGAATTTTATTTGCAAGCAGTTTTCAATTATTTCTTTTTTATAAGTAAGTTAATTGAGAATCAAAGCCTAGTTGACATAAGCCAAATTTAAATTTGGTTACTTGGTCATTATTTTATAGTTTGGACGATTGTATTTTTTTAATGGGCACTTAATTTTTTTTTGTATTCATACCTATGATGAAAACCTTATTGAATGTATTAGAGCAACTAGATGCTTGTGTTGTGTTGGATTCAAAATTTCCAATTGAATCCTATGCGAAAATTGATATGTCAGTAAATAATCCTGAATTAAATAACCAAATACTTGTAACTCCAGAGGCACATGAAAAGTTTATTCAGCAATATTTGAATGAGCGTGATGCCCTAATTGCATGGGGTGGTTATTTGGAAGTAAGGAATTTATATCGAAGAAGTAGCTTGTTTCAGCAAGAGAATAATCGAGAAAGAAATATACATTTAGGTATTGATTTTTGGACCAAAGAAGATACCACGGTATTGGCAGCATTAGAAGGAAGAGTACATAGTTTTCGGAATAATTTAGGTCTTGGGAATTATGGTCCAACTATCATTTTAGAGCATAAAATAGACGGTATCAAATTTTATACTTTATATGGGCATTTGAGTTTAAAAAGTATTCATAGTTTGCGTGTGGGGTTTAAATTTGAAGCTGGTCAGCCAATTGGAAGCTTGGGTATTTCTTCTGTGAATGGTGATTATGCGCCTCATTTGCATTTTCAAATTATTAAAGATATTCAGTATCGTGATGGCGATTACCCCGGTGTTTGTCATGCTGAAGATTTAACCTTGTTTATGAGTAATTGCCCCAATCCGAATAGACTGCTTAAAATTCCTGAATAATTTCTCAGCTGATATCAAAACTTGTGAATGCAATTGAATAATTCTGCATTGTATGAAGATTAATTCTACATTTGATGCCATGAAAACTTTGATAAGAAATCTATTTGTGATCGCTTTTTTTAGTGTGCTTGCTTCTTGTGATGAGGCCACACCTTTTAAATTTAAAAAATTAGATTATAAAAAAATTGTTCGTTTGCTAAAAGGACAAAAAACTAAGAGTGCCATCAAATCTGATTCGAGTAATTTTATGGACAGTCAAGAATTTGATCCGAAAAAAGATTCTTTATCAGATATATTAAATCAAATAAATCAGGAACTCGTTGAAGATAGTATGCAAATTGAAAAAATGGGCATTCGTGATTCTGGTGTATTAAAATCAAACCCAATCTTGGATACAGCTTTATCCATGAACAAGGTGGATAGTTTTTCCGAAAACATTCAAGAAATTACCCCTGAAGAAATTAGGGCCTTGAAATATAATTTATTGCAATCAAAACAGCCAGACTCTATGGCATTAAGCATCGAGAAAAAATCTTGTCGGCAGAAAGAATGCATGGTTTGGGCAGATATTCATAAATCAAAACAAATCCTATACTTGTATGTAGATGGAGAGCTGAGCGATTCTTTTAAAGTGTCTACCGGAGATAATAAGCACGAAACGCCTAGTATGGATATTAGACCCAGTGGGCCGATTTTTAAAAAGTATACCTCGAAGAAGTTCCCTGGTGGAAATTACCAAGGATTAGGCAATATGCCTTACGTGGTTTTTATCAGGGGAGGTTACGGAATTCATGGTACCACCACAGGCAATATTCCTAAGCTCGGACGCAAGGCATCACATGGTTGTATTCGCTTGCATCCAGACAATGCCAAAATTTTTAATGAATTAGTCAGACAGGCCGGACTTCAACATACTTGGATAACAATTAGAAATTGATGTGGATTTTCATGAATTGCATCAAAGTTGCATGCAAGTATTTGTGAGAATGAAATGAATAATGATAAAGTAAATTTATGGATGACTAGCAACATGTAAGTTGCTGTTATAGATTCAATAACTATGCTTGTTGAACGGGTACAAATAAGGCTACTAATGTGCCTCTGCCAGGCGCAGAATCTATATCCATGCTTCCTTTTAAGTACAGAATTCTTGATTTGATATTTTTTAATCCAATACCATCAATATTTATTTTATCAGACACATTAAATCCTTTTCCATTGTCTTCAATGGTTACAGATACGCCTTCCTTATCATGTATCATAGAGATATCTAATTTAGAGGCTTGTGAATGTTTAATTACATTGTTTACACATTCTTGAATGATTCTGTATAAAACTGTTTCAACATTATGATCAATAGACTCGTTGATTCCTTGCGTATCTAAATTAATTTTCAATACTTGACTATCAATTTTATTTAAAAATTCTCGAACCGCATTTGAAAGTCCTTTTTTAAGCAGCACATTAGGCATCATATTATGTGCGACTATTCTAATTTCTTTCGCGGATTCTCCTATAAGGCTTGAGATTCTTTCAATCGCTATTTTTTGATCTTCAGTTTCTGTCACTAAGGAGGATTCATAGGCATGCAAATTCATTTTAGCAGCACTCATGAGTTGCCCAACACCATCATGCAATTCCGAGGCAATTCTTTCTCTTTCTTTTTCTTCAGCTTCTAAAACCGCTTTGGTTGCAATCTCTTGCTGTTCTCTGATTGAGTTTTGTAAATTAATTTCATCTTCAATTTTTAAACGTTTATATCGTTGAAAAGCAATAAAGCCAATTAATAAACATAGGGCAGTAATTCCACCAATCAAATAATTTCTTTTTAAAATCTGAACACGTTGCTTTTCGATTTCTTGTTCTTTCTTAACTGTTTTGTATTTTTTATCTAATTCACTTACCTGATTTTGGGTTTCAATACTTAATAAAGAGTCTTTCATTTGAATAGACTTTTCTAAATAAGATAAGGCCAAATCAGGATTACGAGCTTTTTTGTATGCATTTGATCGCGCCTCATAGAGTTGAGTTAATTCTTTAGTAAACCCTTCGTTGATAATTGTTTTTTCTGCGAGTTCATAATTTTGTTGCGCCTCATCAAATTGGCCGAGTTCGGTATAGCTATTCCCGAGATTTAAATAATCCATCACAATGCCATATTGATCTTGATACATTTGATCAATAGGCAAACATTGTTTGAAATAACTTAAGGCTAAGGTCGGATTTCCATTTTGACCGTAATATTCTCCCAAGTTCGACAAGGCATTTACCAAACAACTTGTATCATTAATTTCTTTAGCAATACTCAATGCTTTTTGATAATAAAATAAGGTTGAATCTTTTTGATTTAAGGCGCTAAATATGGTGCCTATATTAGAAAAACTCATGGATATGCCTTTGCCATAATTGCATTGTGTTGCATAATCATTTGAAGCTTTGTAATAAGGAAGTGCCTCTTCAAATCGGTTCATATTTTTGTATATGATACCAAGGTCATTGTTTGAAATGGATAATCCTTTGATGTCTTTGGTAGTCTCCTTAATTTTCAAAGATTTTAAGTGATACTGAATGGCTTTTTCAAATTGACCTTCACTTTTTTCAATAGCACCTAAAATGGAATAGCTTTCAGATTCATATTTTTGGTTCTTTACTTTTAGCGAGTATTTCAAGGATAGATTTGCATACATCCTACTCGTATCTAATGAAACCCTGAGGTAGTTTTTACAAAGTTGATAGTAATTTTTAGCCTTGATACTATCTACCCCTTGATTAATCTCTGCAAGTAACTGTTCATTTCCCTTTTTTTGAGCAAAGACAAATTGACTACTAAAAATAATGATTTGAGATAAGCAAAGCAGTCTGATAAATAGTTTCATGTATAAAAGGATATGATGAATTTTCAATGTGGGTTGAGTGGAACAAAAGTAATTAGTTCACCTATGAATAGTCTACCCGCTATTGGGTATTTTTCAAATAGGTGTAGCGGTATAATTTTCTCAATGTTTAATTACAATAATTTCTTTGCGAACGTTAGATATTCATAGAAGCAATCATGGAAATTTCTACACGAACTCCTTTTGGAAGCCCCTTCACAGCGATAGTTTCTCTGGCAGGAAAATCACGATTAAAATAGGTTGCATACACGGCATTTACTTTGGCAAAGTCTGCCATGTCAGTTAAAAAGATACTAGTTTTAATCACATGGTCGAAATTGATGCCAGCTTCTGATAATACAGCTTGCAGATTTTTCATCACTTGGGTTGTTTCATTTTCAATTGAATCTAAAACTAGTTCATCGGTTCCAGGGATTAAGGCAATTTGTCCAGACATGAATAATAACCCATTGGCTGCAACAGCTTGATTGTATGGCCCAATCGGTGCTGGGGCTGACTTTGATTCTATGATTTGTTTTTTCATGGAGTAAAAATAGAAAAGAATTCGAGAATCATTTCATTCGACCTAAGAAATCATCAAAGTTTCATTACATGAATTAATTTGGTCTTTGCCTATTACTTTTGCAGCATGGCTACTATTTTTTACATCGATACCAGTGAAGCAGTTTCTCAAATTTTATTGTTGAATAATCATGAAGTCATCGCTCGTCGAAGTAATAATCAACAACAAGACCATGGAAGCCAAATCAATGTTCATGTAGCAGATATGCTTCAGGAAACGCAGAAATCCTGGGAAAATATTGATGCAGTAGCGGTTCTGAATGGGCCAGGTTCTTACACGGGCTTGAGAATTTCTTTGGCCACAGCAAAAGGCATTTGTTACGCTAAAGATATTCCGCTGATTTTGGTCAACAAATTAGATATGATCAGTCGGCAAATTGTAGGCCAAGCAGACAGTAGCTTTGCGGTGATACTAAAAGCCCGTGAAGAAGAATATTTTTCAGCATTTTATAAAGTAAATGGCGAACTCCTTCACCAACCTTCCTTGCGTCTCAAAGATGAGATTCAACGTATGCTAGAACATGAACAGGCACAGCTCTTTACCACTGAAATTCATTTGCAAGAATTTTTTACTGAAATATCCTTTGTTCAACTTTCAGAAGAGGTCATAAATCAGACGATTTGCAAATTATTTGAAGAAAAAAAATGGGCTGATTTGATTCATTCTGAACCGTTTTATTTGAAAAATGTCTTCATTAACAAAATAAACAAGTTATAAACATTTGATTTTTTAATAATATTATTACTTTTACCAAAGAAATATGTAACATGCAGCAATTTGACTTTGTGAAATGTATATATTTTTTTTTAGAACATTTTAAATTAATTATTATAAACCAATGGAACAAGGAAAATCTACTTCTAACATTTTCTCACTCAACGAAGGTGAAAACAAGTCTGTATCCAGGATCAATTATTTGGATGTTAAAAAAGCGGCGGCTATACTCAGAGCCATCAATCACAAGCTCAGACAATCTATCATCAAATTGCTTGAGGAAAAAGATAACCTGACAGTAACTGAAATCTACGTGAAATTGCGTGTAGAACAGTCTGTGGCCTCTCAGCATTTAGCTATTTTAAGAAGGGCCGAATTTGTTCAAACAAATCGCGATGGAAAAAATATCCATTATTCTTTAAACGGAGCTCGTTTAGATGAAGTAAATCAATTTGTGAAATTACTCTTGAAAGACGAAGAAAATTAATTCAATATTCCATTGAAATATTAATTATGGTTGCTCAGCCATATTTTGATCTTCAGTCTTTTCAACTTCAATCAATTCGCCAGATTCACTCACCAACATTTGTGTATTTGATTCAGGCATAGCTTCACTTGCAGCCGTAGGCTCAATCAATTCTTGTTGCAAAATTTCATTTAATTTAGGTAATTCATCCAAACTATTTAAACCTAAATAATCCATGAAAGACTTAGAAGTTGCATAAATAAGCGGTTTTCCCACCATATCTTCATTTCGGCCTGTAATCACAATCAATTCCTTTTCCAATAATTTCTGTACTGAATAATCCGAATTCACACCTCGAATGCTTTCAATATCTCCTTTAGAAATAGGCTGCTTATAGGCAATGATAGCGAGTGTTTCCATAGCCGCTGTCGAAAGTCTTTTCGTGTATTTTTCACCATTCAATTTGGCTAAAGCTGGATAAAATTGCTTCTTACTCAAAAACTGAAATCCACCACCAATCTGCTTTACTTCAAAAGGATAAAAATCTGATGCATACTTTTCAACTATAGCTTCTAAAGCGCTCGGTAATTTTTCTAAATCTACTTCTTCTTCTGAAGCCGCATCACGGATAAGTTGCGCAATATCTATACTCGTTAAAGGCTTATCAGATCCAAATATCAAGGCCTCACTTTGCAACATTAATTCTTCTATGGTCATAATTTTCGTCTTTGAAGGGTAAATGTAGTATTTCCGATATTCCAAGACTTAAATAGTAATTCACATGTGTGGGTAAGTTTCTACGTTCCTGTCAAAAGTGGATTTTCAGTTGGATCTTAATTTTTTGGGCGGCACACAGGCTATTCGCTACAAGTCCTCTTCCGAATCGGCTATAAGGTAGCTAGTCACAAACAAATTTAGTTAAGCCTCTCGGAATGCGGGCTTTTCGCTACTATCCTTGCCGCAATACAGGCTCGCAATTACTTTTAAGCTTCAGTTTCAGTTTCAGATGGATTTTCTTCGATCGCCACAGCAGTCGTTGCTTTTTTCAAGGTCATTAATTCTAATAATTTCAATACTTCTTCGATTGAATGCAAGCCATCTATGATGACCATAAATTGTGTACCTACTTGTTTGAGTCTGCCATTTTTTACCTGAAACTGCATTACATCAATAATATGCTTGAAGATATCACTTTCAAAATAAGGCGAATCAGGATTAGATACAAAGTATAACCAAAGCTGTTTATTTTTTAAGATCAGTTTTTCAAACCCAATATCTTTGGCCTTCCACCTTACTCGCAAGGCGGTGAATAAATCCAATACAGCCTTGGGCAACGGTCCGAATCTATCCATCAAAGAACGCCCAAATTGAATCAATTCTTCTTCCTTTTCACAATCATCTAATTGAGTATACAAGGAAAGCCTTTCTCCAATATTTTCTACATACGAATCGGGTATCAAAATTTCAAGGTCAGTATCCACCGTACAATCATTTACAAAATCTTCTTTGTCCATGATTTGATCCTTAAATACTTCTTTAAATTCATGATGTTTTAATTCTCTGATGGTTTCATTGAGTATTTTTTGATACATCTCAAAACCGATATCCGAAATAAATCCACTTTGTTCGCCACCAAGCATATTCCCGGCTCCTCTGATATCTAAGTCTCGCATGGAGATTTGAAATCCGCTTCCCAATTCACTGTATTCTTCAATTGTATTCAATCGTTTTCTAGCATCATTCGGCAATAAACTCAAGGAAGGTGCCAACAAATAACAAAATGCTTTTTTATTGCTTCTTCCCACACGACCTCTTAATTGATGTAAATCACTTAATCCAAATTGATGTGCATTATTGACAATGATGGTATTCGCATTCGGAATGTCCACACCACTTTCTACAATATTTGTGCTAACAAGTACATCATATTTCTGCGACATGAAATCTAAAATGGCTTCTTCTAATTCATCCCCTTCAAGTTGTCCATGGGCCATGCCTACACTAATATCAGGACAAAGTTTTTTGATCATGTCGCGCATTTCAGCAAGTCCTTGTATGCGATTATGTACAAAGAAAACTTGTCCTCCGCGTTCAGCTTCATAGTAAATCGCATCTCGAATCAGAATTTCATCAAACATGGCTACTTCGGTGTGCACAGGTTGTCTGTTCGGCGGGGGCGTATTAATGATGGATAAATCTCTGGCACCCATTAAAGAAAATTGCAAGGTTCTTGGAATGGGCGTGGCCGTTAAGGTTAAGGTATCTACATTTGATTTGATAGCCCTAATTTTTTCTTTGGCTGCTACTCCAAATTTTTGCTCTTCATCAATGATCAGGATGCCTAGGTCTTTAAAAACAACATCCTTACCCAATAAGGCATGGGTTCCTATGATGATATCTATTTTGCCTTCAGTAAGTTTTTGAAAGGTGAGCTTTTTTTCTTTGCTTGATTTAAATCGATTAATAAAATCAACTGTGCAAGGAAAATCTTTGAGTCTTTCTTTGATATTTTGGTAATGCTGATAAGCCAAAATGGTCGTAGGTACTAAAATCGCTGCTTGTTTACCATCAGTAGCACATTTGAAAGCGGCTCGAATGGCCACTTCGGTTTTTCCAAAACCCACATCGCCGCAAACTAGCCTGTCCATCGGCGATTCACTTTCCATGTCTTTTTTTACATCCGCTGTGGCTTTACTTTGATCTGGCGTGTCTTCATAAATAAAGGAGGCTTCAAGTTCGTTTTGTAAATAGGAATCTGGTGCAAACGAAAATCCTTTAGATGCTTTTCTTTCAGCATATAATTTAATTAAGTCGGTAGCAATATCCTTGACCTGCTTTTTTGTTTTGGATTTTAATTTTTCCCAAACACCGCTACCAATTTTATGCAATTTCGGTTCGGCTCCTTCCTTGCCTGAGTACTTCGTTATTTTATGCAGTGAGTTAATGTTGACATAAAGCACATCATTATCCTTGTATAAAATTCTAACGGCTTCTTGCATTTGTCCGTTTACATCAATTTTTTGCAAGCCACTATATCGGCCAACTCCATGATCGATGTGAGCTACAAAATCGCCAGGTTGTAATTCGCGCAGGGCTCTTAAACTAATAGCCTTTCCTTGACTATAAGCCTGCTTCATTTTGTACTTATGATAGCGCTGAAATATTTGATGATCTGTATAACAAACTACTTTAGTTTCCTGATCAATAAAACCTTGGGAGATTGAAATAGGAATTGGCGTGAAAAGTAAATTTGCTTTAAGGTCTTGAAAAATACTCCTGAGCCTTTCGAGCTGTTTGGGATTTTCGGAAAAAATAAAAATCGAGAAATGCTCTGCACTTCTATCATGCAAATCTTTGATCAGTAATTCGAAATTACGATTGAATGAAGGTTGTTCTTTTGTTTGAAGCGAATAGGTTTTGTGTAACTTATAGGATAGAATTTCGTCAGCAAAGCCTTTTCCAAATTCGATCATTTTTTTCTGTTGTAGAAATTCAATAATTTGATCGGCTGTACAAAAATCATGTTTAGAAATTTCAATTTCTCGGTCTTCGAGATCCGTATAACCTAGTTTCTCTTTGGACTGAATATACTGATGTAATTTTTGAATTTTTTCTAGCATAAATTCAGCATCATGAATCCAAATGATTGTATTGTCTGGAATAAACTCAAACAGACTTGTTTTGTCTGGAGAATCAAACTGGGTTTCAATATTTGGTATGATGGTGACTTGTAATAATTTTCTTTCAGAGAGTTGTGTTTCTGGATTGAAAATTCGGATGGTATCTACTTCGTCATCAAATAATTCTACCCGATAAGGATGTTCATTGCCAAAAGAATAAATATCTATAATACCTCCGCGAATGGCGAATTGTCCTGGTTCATACACAAAGTCGACTTTATGAAAGCCCATTTCAACTAAAAAATCAAACAAGAAAGGTGTGTCCAGTTTTTGGTTTTGTTTGATGAAGATGGTGTTTTTGGCGAAGGTGTTGGTGTTCACTACTTTTTCAACAATGGCTTCGGGGTAGGTGACCAATACTTTTCTATGGGCATTTTCCTGATTAAGTTTCATCAGTGCTTCTGCTCTAAGCATCACATGACTGCTATTGAGTTCGCCTATTTGACCCGTTTTTTTGTACGAATCAGGAAAAAGACAAATATCGAGTGCTTCACTAATGGTTTCAAAGTCATTATGAAAATAGGCAGCGCTATGTTTATCGTCGAGAATAAAAATATGGTTGTAATCTATTTGCTTGAATAAAGCTGAAGCAAAAAATGCCAATGCAGAACCTTGAACCTTTTCAAGTTTAATGAGTTTAGGCCCAGCCTGCAAAAGTTCACTTACTAAAGGTTGTAATGAAGGATGTTGGGCGTATACTTGTTGTAAATAAGCCAGATTCATAAGGTGTGCGAAGTTAAAGTAAACAAGGCGTTTGACCGAATGAAAATTTCATGTAGGGGAATATTAGAAATTGTTTGGGGAGGATTTATGGTATTGATTGAAAAGTTTGATATAGCAACGCAACTTGTATTGCGGCAGCGATAGTAGTGAAAAGCCCGCATTCCGAGAGGCTACACGAAACATCATTTTATTTACATCATTCTGGCCAATTCGGAAGAGGACTTGGAACGAATAGCGTGTGTGCCGCCCAAAAGAAAAATAGATAAATTATCCTGGAGAATTAAGCAAGTTGAATCATGTAGATTTGCGATTCGATAAAACGAGAATTGGAAGACGCGAAAAAAATATTGAAGCAATATTGGGGCTTTGAAGAATTTAGGCCTTTGCAAGCGGAGATTGTGCAGCATGTGCTTGAGAAGAAAGACACGTTGGTGATTTTGCCTACAGGAGGTGGAAAATCATTATGCTATCAATTACCAGCCATTATGATGGGCGGCCTTTGTTTGGTGATTACGCCCTTGATAGCCTTAATGAAGGATCAATGTCAATCTTTGAAGAAGAAAGGGTTAGCCGCTGCGTATATTTCTACGGGTATGGATAAAGAAGATGTGGAGGATGTGTACATACAATGTTTACATGGCAAAATAAATTTTTTATACATCTCGCCAGAACGATTAAGGTCTGAGCTATTCATCGATTATTTGCAAGATTGGCCAGTATCGCTGATTGCAGTGGATGAGGCGCATTGTATATCACAGTGGGGATTTGATTTTAGGCCCGCTTATTTGAAAATTTCTCTACTCAGAAACTATGTAAAAGAAGTGGCTTTTATTGCCTTAACTGCCAGTGCCACACCAAAGGTAAAAGAAGATATTATTCAATTTTTATCCTTGAAAAAGCCTGAAGTTTTTTTCTCAACTTTTTTTCGAGAAAATTTATCGATATCCTGTTTTTTAACTGAGAATAAAATACAGCGAACAGCAGAAATACTTCGTAAGATTAATGGAAGTAGTATTGTAAGAGCCGGAAGAGAACAGTTGAATTGTCGAATGCCTTGAATCAAATGGGATTGAGTACTGATTATTTTCATGCGGGTTTGGATCTTGGACAGCGAAGTGATAAACAAGATGCTTGGTTGAATAATAAAGTGCAAACTATTGTGTGTACGAATGCTTTTGGGATGGGCATAGACAAGCCAGATGTGCGGGTGGTGATTCATTATGATTTGCCTGATACTCCAGAGGCGTTTTATCAGGAAGCTGGTCGGGCAGGAAGGGATGGACAGAAATCTTATGCTGTTGTATTGTTTCAACACATCGATCTTCTTGATTTGCAACAAGGCATTGAATTGAAGCATCCATCTATTTCGAAGATTAGAGATATTTATGAAAGTTTGGCTTTTTATTTGAGTATAGCACTTGGCGATGGGATGGATGAAAGCTATGAATTTGATTTAGTGGGTTTTGTGCGGAATTTCGAGCTAAACATGATTGAAGCCTTGAGTACAATTAAGTTGCTTGAACAACAAGAAATATTGCAATATAATGATAGTGTTTTTCATCCATCAACCGTGCAAGTAATATGTAGTAGAGAGTATGCCGATGCTTTAGCCTTGCAACAAACTGATTTAGATGAGGTATTTAAAACCTTATTAAGAATGTATGGTGGGGTTTGGCATTATACCACTCGGATTAATGAATTTGATATGGCTACGGTATTGAATGTGAGTAAGAGTTATGTTGAATTTTGTTTAGGCAAATTGACCCAATTAAGTGTGATTGAATATAAGCCTGTCAATGAAAAACCTGAATTGTATTTTTTACAGCAAAGAGTTCCTAAAAGTATGCTGGCCTTAGATACAAAATTTTTGTTGGAACTTAAAAAAGGCTATGAAGCTCGAGTAGAGTTTATGTTGGATTTTGTGCAATCTAATACGGCGTGTAAGTTTCAAATGATTATGAAATATTTCGGGGAGATTACAGCGAAAACTTGTGGTAAATGTGATTTTTGTTTAACTACCTTGAAAAAAAAGGGCACAAAGGAATTTGATGAATTGAAAAATACTATTTTGCATGAATTAACAGAAAAAGGCATCATTGATCCAGTTGAATTTGTCGCTCGTTTTGATTCGTTAAGTAGAAAATATATACAAGAGGTAATCAGGTTTTTGCTTGAAGAAGAAATGATACACATGAACCAAGCTGGAGAATTAATACATCGAACATGAATAAAATAAAATTTGGGTTAATAGGATATGGTAATATCGGTAAAAGACATGCTCAGCATATTATTAAACATCCTGAAGCCATACTTACCTCAATATGTGAAGTGGCGGGTTTTGAGTTTGAAGAAGAATTGCCACCAACTATACAACGTTATACAAGTATTGATGAGATGTTGAAGGATGAGGAAATTGATGTGGTAAATGTTTGTACGCCTAATTATTTGCATCATCCGCATACACTGATGAGTCTTGATGCGGGCAAGCATGTAGTTTGTGAAAAGCCAATGGCCATAAGTAGTGCAGAATGTGAGGACATGATACAAAAGGCCACACAAGTAAATAAAACTATTTTTGTGGTAAAGCAAAATCGGTATAATGAACCCGTGCAGCAAGTTAGAAATTTGCTATTGAATCAGCAGTTAGGTAAAGTATTTATGGTTCAGGTTAATTGTTTTTGGAATCGGAATGAATATTATTATCAGGAGAGTCCTTGGCGTGGCAAAAAGAAGTTAGATGGAGGGTGTTTATTTACACAATTTAGTCATTTCGTAGATATACTATTTTATTTGTTTGGAGAAATTAGTTCTTGTGAAGGCATGGTGAGAAATTACAATCACCCTTATACTGAAGTGGAAGATAGCGGCAGTTTTATCATGCAAACCAAGGAAGGTGTTTTGGTTAATTTTAATTTTTCAACATGCAGTTATGAAAAAAACATGGAAGGGGCCATTACAATTTTAGCGGAAAATGGAACCATCAAAATTGGGGGGCAATATTTAAATACGATTGAATATCAGCATATCAAAGATTTAGTGCTTCCTCAAATAAATATTCAGGCTAAGTCGAATGATTATGGAAGGTATCAAGGGAGTATGAGCAATCATGATTTAGTAATTGATAATGTGGTACAAACCTTGAAGGGCAAGGCTGAAGTGATGACTAATGCCCATGAAGGAAAGAAGGTTATTGATATTATTGAATTAATGTATATGAATAATAACAATATATAATATACTTATAAATAATCATAAGTAAATTACAAATAATAGTATATGAAAGTTTTGGCACGCAAATTGTTTACATAGATATATGTAAACAATTATAAAATGAAAAACTCACAACTACTACTACTAACTACACTACTTCTTATTTTAAATCTTGGAATTGCTTTTACAGCAAACGCACAAGAAGAACATCGCGAATGCGGATCATCATCTCACTATCATGAAATGATGAACGATGCCAATTTCTCAGCCAATAGAGCCTTGATTGAGCAACAGACTCAGCTTGCTATTAGTCAACCTACAAAGAAGACTCGTGTAGTAAAAACAATTCCTGTTGTAGTGCATGTGATTTATAATACTACATCACAAAACGTGAGTGATGCGCAAATAAATTCTCAAATTGCAGTGTTAAACGCAGACTTCAGAAAATTAAATGCAGATTTTGCCAATGCACCAGCTGCCTTTGCTGCTTTAGGTGCAGATTGCGAATTGCAGTTTGTTTTGGCACAGCGTGATCCTAATGGCAATGCTACGAATGGTATCACCAGAACATATTCTACCAACCTATCATGGAGTGTGAATGATCAAATGAAATATAGTGCCAATGGTGGTGCAGATGCTTGGCCTGCTGCAAGCTATTTAAATATTTGGGTTTGCAAACTGAGTGGAAGTATTTTAGGGTATGCACAATTTCCTGGTGGTAATGCTACTACTGATGGGGTAGTTATTGCCACAAAAGCGTTTGGCACCATTCCAGGTTCAGGGCTTTCCCCAGTATATAATAAAGGCAGAACAGCTACACATGAGATCGGACATTGGTTAAACTTATTTCATATTTGGGGCGATGATGGTACAAGCTGTAACGGCACTGATTTGGTAAATGATACTCCAAATCAAGGTGGAGCTAATTATGGTTGTCCTACTTTTCCTCGTTTATCTTGTTCTGGCGATGCAAACGGAGATATGTTTATGAATTATATGGATTATAGCAATGATGCTTGTATGAATATGTTCACACTTGGACAAAAAGATAGAGTTGATGCTTTATTTATTCCTGGTGGGGCAAGATATTCTTTACTAAGTTCTATGGGTGCGATTCCTCCTGCGCCGCCAGTATGTGATGTGCCAAGTAATTTAAACGTAACAAATATAACAGAAACAAGTGCTACCTTAAATTGGTCAATCAGTGCTGGTTCAATTAGTTATAATGTTGAATACAAACAAACAAGTGAAACAACTTGGACAGTAATGAATGTTACTGCAAATACACTTGAATTGACTGGATTATTAAGTAATACCATTTATGAATTTAGAATTGCAACAGTGTGTAATTCAGGTGTAAGCGCAGCAAGCAATACAGCCAACTTCAGTACAATGGCTCCTCCGCCGCCACCGCCAGTTTGTACAGACAATTTCGAGCCTAATAATTCACCTGCCGAGGCAACTCCTGTTGTATTGAGTCAGCCAATGAATTCAATGATTGCT
>CAZSUF010000055.1:0-17618 GCA_964609875.1 uncultured Bifidobacterium sp. | reverse complement strand
CCATTTTTACGAATACAAGTACGCCAAATACAGGCAACCCAAATGCTGCAACCACTTATATCTGGGATTTTGGAAATGGGAGTGCACCATTTATAGGTAAGGACCCTGGGGAAATTGGATTCCCTACACCTACTACTTATACAGTTACGTTGATGATGATAGATTTGACATCATGTAATGATACTTCCATTTATACACAGGTGATTGATTTTTCAAATAGTTTAGTCAATGCAGCCTTTGATATGCCAGACTCAGTTTGTATGCCAGCCATAGTTAGTTTTATGGATCAATCAAACAATGCCTCTGCTTGGAGTTGGGATTTTGGGGATAGTCAAACCTCAACCCAAACAAACCCTACAAATACATATTTGTCACCAGGTATCTATACTGTTACTTTTATTGCTAGCAATCCAGTGACTTGTAATTTGCATGATACATTAACTAAAGTAATTACTATATTTAGTTCGCCCATTGCAGACTTTACTTGGTCACCTAATCCTCCAGAGCCAAACAAGCCAAACACGTTTAAAAATCTTTCTGTAGGTGCAACTAAATATTTGTGGGACTTTGGAGATGGAACTACTTCAACACAAAAAGATGAGGTGCATGTGTATGAAAAAAGTGGAACTTATAATGTTTGCTTAACTGCTACTAATCAAAATGGATGTAGAGATACTGCTTGTAAATCAGTGCGCGGAGAAGTTATTCCACTTGTAGATGTGCCAACTGGTTTTTCTCCTAATGGAGATGGGTTTAATGATATTGTGTATGTGAAAGGTTACGGTATTAGTAAAATGACTTTCAGGATTTTTAATCGATGGGGCGAAAAAATATTTGAATCTACCGATAAGTCAAAAGGCTGGGATGGCCGATACAAAGGCGTAATTCAAGAAATGGAGGTTTATCAATACACATTATCTGTTACCTTCTTTGATGGAACCAATGATTTCAAGATAGGGATTATTACATTACTCAAATAAATAAAAATAATCGTGAAAAATTTAATTATCATTTTAGTTTGTGTATGTATAGGCCACGTGGGATTTGCCCAAGGCATGCATTTTTCGCAATATAATCATGCACCCATGTTGCTCAATCCAGCGAATACTGGTTTGTTGCAAGACAATGATTGGCGATTGGGTGTGAACTATCGCAATCAATCGGCAACTATTCCTGTACCCTATAATACTTTTAGCGTATTTAGCGATTTTGGATTGTTTAGAAATAAATGGGAAACAAGTTGGTTAGGTGGGGGTGTGGCCATGTGGAGGGATGTAGCTGGGAATGGGAATTTAGCCCTAACTAAAGTTCAAGGAAATTTGGCCTATCATGTATTAACCAGTGAAAACTCTAGTTTGTCTGCAGGCTTAGGAATGTCATACAATCAGCGCAGTGTAGATTTTAGTAAGTTAACTTTTGATGTTCAATGGGATGAATTTTCATTCAACAAAGGGATGTCTAATTTTGAATCAAATACAACGCAAAAAACAACCTTTTTAGATATGACGGCTGGAGCCAATTTTTCATTTTACAACAACAATAATTTGTATGTGAAAATTGGATTGGGTGCTCAACATATCAATCAGCCAGTAGAATCGTTTTATGGAGAATCTAATAAAATGGGGATGAGGCCAATAGGAAATGTGGATGTGGTGTTTAAAGCCTCAGATAAAATTATGATTAATCCCTCTTTGTATTATACCAAGCAAAAAAAGGCTAGCGAATTAGTTGGAGGAAGTATGTTTCATATTAATACCACAGGAACTGATTTGTCTATGACTTCGAATGAAGTGATGTTAGGCGTTTTTTATAGAAATAAAGATGCTGTAATAGCTGTTGCAGGGTATAAATTTAAAAATCATCGTGTCACCTTTAGTTACGATCATACCATATCTCAGTTAAGTGAAGGTAATGGAGGTGTGGGTGCTTTTGAACTTTCTTTAATTTTACAAGGAAACTTTAGAAATCCAGATGAGTTGAGGAATACTTATGGTTGTCCTCGTTTTTAATTTCAATATAAACTGAATTTGCTTTTATATTTGCACATCGCAAATAAAATGTAAGCATTTATGTCAACAGCCTCTACCATTGCTATTCAAGTAGAATTGGATGAAAACAAAGTTCCTGAAAAAATTTTTTGGCAAGCCGCTGAAGGAGGCGTTCCGAATCCTGCAGAAGCCAAGGCTTTTATGCTCAGTATTTGGGACTTAAATGAAAATGCAGCCTTGCGTATAGATTTATGGACTAAGAAAATGATGGTGGATGAAATGAATGATTTCTTTTTTCAAACTATGATGACGATGGCTGATACCTATGAAAGGGCTACTCAACAAAAAGAATTAGCCAATGAAATTCGAACTTTTTCTACTTCTTTGAAAACAAAAATGGAAGAAGATATGAAGAAAAATCAATTGTAAATGGTGTTGCAAGTTCAAAGCATCTTTAGACTATGTAGCACGATTGTATTGCGGCAACGATTGAAACGGAAAGCCCGCATTCCGAGAGGCTTAACGACAGTTGAATGTTGCTTAAATGATCATAGCCGAATCGGAAGAGGACTTGCAGTGAAAAGCGTGTGTGCCGCCCAAATTTAAATTCAATCACTTTTTAAACAATAAATTATGTCATTAGAATTAACGATAAACGGAGAAATTAAAACTGCCATGTTAGGGAAGCAAGAAGCTACACTCAGAGGTTTGCGTGCGATAAAATCGGCGATACTTCTTGCAAAAACAGCTGATGGGCAACAAGGTGAACTTTCGGAGACAGATGAGATAAAAATTTTGCAGAAATTAGCCAAGCAACGAAAAGATTCATTAGAAGTTTTTGTGCAACAGCATAGAGAAGACCTTGCTCAAAAGGAAAGAGAAGAATTAGAAGTGATAGAAAAATTTCTGCCTAAAGCTATGGATGCAGAAGAGTTGAAAGCTCGATTAAAGGAAATTATTGCAACTGTTGGTGCCACAAGTAAAGCAGACATGGGCAAGGTGATGGGTGTTGCAAGTAAACAACTCGCAGGATTGGCAGATGGTAAAACGATCAACGCCATTGTGAGTGAACTTTTGAATTCTTAAGGAATGGTATTAGATATTCTGGTATTGGTTTTTGGAGTACTAGCTTTTGTAAGAGGTTGGTCTAAAGGCTTATTATGGGCTGTATGTTCGTTTATTGCTGTATTGTTGGCCATCATTTTAGCTTTGAAATTATCTTCAACCTTATCAGACTTTTTATTTACTCATCAATGGATAAGCAGTGAGTATACCTTGCCTATTAGTTTTGTCATTATATTTTTGTTGACCATTTTTATTTTTAGGTTAGGGATCAAGTTTATTGAAAAGATATTGGATAAACTGTTTTTGGGATGGATCAATAAATTGCTGGGTGGTTTGCTCTATACCACTTTTGTTTTGTTTCTCTTCAGTACCTTAATATGGCTATTTAATCAAGTTGATTTATTGAAGTCTGATTTTAGAAATTCTTCAAAGTCTTATGCTTATTTAAAAGACATGGCCCCTAAGACTTTGGAGTTTATTTCTCCCTATATACCTTATTGTAAAAATTTAATTGCAGAAGCAAAAGAGCAAATTGATCGAGCGACTTCGCCAAACTAAGCCTTATACAATGCCTTCTCGAATTAAGTCATGTATGTGAATCATGCCCACATATTTTTCATCTTTCAACACGATCAATTGTGAAATTTGATGTTTGCGCATGAGCATTAAACCATTGATGGCCAATTCATGAGCTTCAATAGTTTTGGGTTGATGATTCATGATGTCTTTGGCAAGAAGAGAAAGATTGATTTGGTCGGCTGTCAACATTCTCCGAATATCTCCGTCAGTGATGATTCCTTTTACTAGGTTATGTTCATCAATTACGGCAGTGGCACCTAATCGCTTGCCCGTAATTTCTAAGATGATTTCTTTGATGGCACTTTCTGCATGCACAGCAGGTGCTTCGTGTTGTTTGCTTAAATCTTCAATAGTTAAATAAAGCTGTTTGCCTAAAGCGCCTCCTGGATGAAATTTAGCAAAATCGTTTGGCGTAAATCCTTTTAATTTGAGCAGACAAACTGCCAAGGCATCGCCCATCACCAATTGAGCGGTGGTGCTACTTGTTGGAGCTAAGTTATTTGGACAAGCTTCTTTATCTACATAACAAGAAATGCAGTAGTCTGCAGCTTGGGCTAAAAAAGAGGTTCGATTTCCGCAAAGAGCCATTAAGGTATTACCCATTTTTTTGATGAAAGGCACTAGTACTTTTATTTCTGCACTCTCTCCGCTTTTAGAAATAAGTAAGGCAATATCATCGGATGTCATCATACCTAAATCGCCATGAATAGCATCGGCAGCGTGAAGAAAAATACTTGGCGTACCTGTGCTATTTAAGGTGGCAACAATTTTCTGAGCGATAATGGCGCTTTTACCTATTCCGCTAATGATGAGTCGTCCTTTAGAGGCATGAATTTTTTGAACAGCCTCTGTAAAATCATTGTCTAATTGAGGAATTAGTTTTTCAATCGCTTGATGTTCGATGCGAATAGTTTCCGTCGCGAGATCTAATATGAAGGCTGAATTGGGCAATGTTAATTTATTAATTTGTGTTATTCATAAATCATGATACCATCTTCATAACGTAAGAGATAAAGAAATTTGTTTTCATAAAACATCAAAGACCCATTTTCTTTTACAGGAACAATTTTATAAGGCGTAATAAATGTATAGTAATTTTCGCCAATTTTGTTTTTGAAAGTAAGACCAAATTTTTTAAGCAAATTTTAAAAAAATAATAAACTTTCAAATCCTTTGTACACCACATCTGAAGGAGCAGTTCCCATATGCGATTTGTATTCTCGCGAGATATACTGACTAGCCGGTGTAATTTTATCGATAATATATGAGGTGGTATAATACACAGGCATATTGGGAAACTCGTCTGTCTTGTTTAAACTTTTGACAGCTTCTGTCGTAGGCATGCAATACACTTTCAATCTATAACGTTTGGCATATTCAGAAAGAATTTTCAAATTTTTATAAGTAATTAAAGGGTCTAAAATGCCAAGAAATATGGTGGTGTTATAAGTCGTATCAATTTTTTTAATGATTTCATTCATTTGAATTTCATCTCCTTTTAATTCAATTTCCTTGAATCTTCCAGGCAGGCTATTTAATAAATCATTTTTAAAATAATTTAATCCGTTTTGTTCTGCTTGAGATTTTCTAGAAATATACACCACATTATCTTCTGGATATTTACGATTGATATGTTTGTGCATCATCTCAATATGAGACGCTAAGCGCGGTTGTAATATGGTAAAATATGGGTTGAGGGTTTGTCCAGCATCTGAGGGAGATACTGCAGATACAAAATTGATTTGTCTTTTTTTAGCATAGTCACCTAATAACTTTAAGTCGGTTACACTTGCATTTCCAATGATTAAATCAATCGAATCTAGCTTGTCTGATTCAATCAGATTTTTGACATCGAGATAAAAAGATTTGCTATCATATACAAAAATGTCAAGCTTAAAACCCATTTTCTTTAAAGTGTCAGCTGCTATGCGCACTCCTTGGTAGAAATCAATGCCCGGCATCATAAATTTAGGTAAATGAGCCATGTTTTTATCAAGGTCAATGGAATCTAAATACATGGGGGTAAGCACAGCGATTTTATAACGATCCTTTTTTACAGGTTTAGGATAAATAAAATCTTTGACTTCAGATTTAGTTTCTTGATCGGAAATTGTTTTTCGTTGACTGAATAGACTCAGACTACACAGCGTGATGAACAGTAAAACCAATATTTTCTTCATACAAATTTCAGATTTTTAAATTTTTATTCCCATTCAATGGTCGCAGGTGGTTTAGACGAGATATCATAAACTACCCGATTAATACCTTTTACCTGATTAATAATTTGATTCGAGATATTTGCTAAAATAGAATAAGGAATGTGAGCCCAATCTGCTGTCATGCCATCCACGCTAGTTACAGCTCTCAACGCAATAGTAAATTCATAAGTCCTTTCATCGCCCATCACACCTACACTTTGCACAGGTAATAAAATGGCGCCAGCCTGCCAAATGTCATGATATATATTTTGATCAACTAAATGTTGTATATAAATAGCATCAGCTTCCTGTAATAATTTTACTTTTTCTTCGCTTACTTCACCTAAGATTCTGATACCTAAGCCTGGTCCTGGAAACGGATGCCTTTGAATAAATTTATCAGGCAAGCCTAATTCTTTTCCCACTCTTCTTACTTCATCTTTAAATAAATAACGTAATGGCTCAACCAATTGCATGTGCATTTTTTCAGGAAGTCCACCTACATTATGATGAGATTTGATAGTGGCTGAAGGGCCATTCACAGATACACTTTCGATCACGTCGGGATAAATGGTGCCTTGCCCAAGAAAGTGAATATCTTTAAGTAATTGTGCTTCTTCGTAAAAAACATCTATAAATAAGCCACCAATAATTTTGCGCTTGGTTTCAGGATCAGACACGCCTTTTAATTTATCGTAAAACTGAGCAGAGGCGTCAATGCCTTTAATATTTAATCCTAAGGACTCATAATTTTCAAGGACTGATTGAAACTCATTTTTTCTAAGCAGACCATTGTCCACGAATACACAATATAAATTTTTACCAATCGCTTGATGAATTAACATAGCAGCTACCGTGCTATCAACCCCACCACTTAATGCCAATATTACTTTTTGATCGCCAACTTGATTACGAATGGCTGCTACAGCTTCCTGTATATAACTTTTAGGTGTCCAATTTTGAGCGCAACCGCATATGTCAACCACAAAATTTTGTATGATCAATTTACCTTCCTGAGAATGGGTGACTTCGGGATGAAATTGAAGACAGTATAATGGATTGGGCGTGTGATTAATTTCAAATGCAGCCACCGGAATACTTTCTGTTTGAGCAATCACAGAGGCATTTTCAGCTAATTGAATAATGGTATCTGCATGACTCATCCAAACAATATTCCCATCTTCAATGCCCTTGAGTAAGGCAGTTTCGTGATTAACTTGTGTTAATTTAGCTCTGCCATATTCTCGAGAAGAAGATTTGCCCACTTCGCCACCAAATATTTTTGTGACTAATTGCGCTCCATAGCAAATACCTAAAACAGGAACTTGTTTATTGAGAGCAATGACATCCACCCATGGCGAATCAACATCATTCACCGAACAAGGGCTACCCGAAAGTATGATGCCTTTGATTGTTGAATCAAATGAAATGTCTTGATGAAATGGAATGATTTCACAGTATATATTCAATTCACGAATATTCCTCGCAATGAGCTGCGTATACTGAGACCCAAAGTCGAGGATAATGATTTTTTCAGTCATAAATTAAGCTTGTGCAGCAGGTCCTCCAAATTGCATAGGTATAGAAACAGGTTCTAAATCCTTGATATTCCCATGTACTTGTTCGAATTTTTTTACGTTTTCGGCTAATGCTTTAAGCAGTCTTTTAGCATGTTGCGGGGTAAGTATGATTCTTGATTTTACTTTTGCTTTAGGTGCGCTAGGCATTACATTAATAAAATCAACTACAAATTCAGCATTTGAATGTGTGATGATAGCCAAATTCGAATAAATACCTTCGGCCATTTCTTCACTCAATTCAATGTTGAGTTGATTTTGTGCAGGTTCTTGTTGTTGCATTTTTTATAATTGAGGGGCAAAGATAAGAAAGTGGATTTTATTTGGATGATTATTTACCATTTCATCAAGAACTTCTCTTCACACGCAACTTGTTAATTGAATATTATTGACAAAATACAAAATTGACTATTCCCGCCCTTCCAAGTCTATGGCTTTCTTCAAACAATAAATTTATAAACCATGAAACACTTTTTTGTCCTCATTCTAGCATTATCCTTGTTTTCCAGCTGTATCAAGGAAGACCCAATTCCTCAAAACGCATTAACCGGTATTTGGAAATTAAATGGATATCCCTCCACAAATTATAAAGTAGAAATTACTCCTGATGGTTATCTGTATTGGTTTAGTTACAACGATATCTACAATCGAGTTGAGGAATTTGAAGTGGATTATAGAATAAATCAAAATTCAATTTATCTATATTACCTAGGCGGAAATAGTGTTCGCCATATTTTATATGTGTATCGCGACAGAAACGGGGGATTGTATTTCACCGTAGATATCAATACGACAGATCCAAATGGCAATCCAATTCGCCAAACCGATACATATTACTTGATGAATTAAATTAATGTATTCTTGGGCGGCACACACGCTTTTCATTGCAAGTCCGCTCCCGAATCGGCTAGAATCATTTTAGCAAGAAGCAAGTGTCGTTAAGCCTCTCGGGATGCGGGCTTTTCATTACAATCGTTGCCGCAATTCAATGATCAAGGGGAGTCTTAAGAAAATGAGTGCCAAAATAAGCTTTACAGATAGCCTACATTTAAACGATTGTCAACAAGTATTTTACAAAGATGTCTAATCAATTTCATTTTTAAATTCAGAATTTTTATATTTGTATCATGAGAGATTTTAGGAAAAACCTTGAATGGCAATTGTTTGGCGTTTGTACCTTATTAGGTGAGCGTTTAAATATTTCAATTTCTCGTATCAGAATGTGGTTTATTTATATTTCTTTTTTAACCTTCGGATCGCCCATCATCATCTATTTTATTCTGGCATTTTGGGTAAATATTCGAAACTATATTCTTTCAGCACGAAGAAACCCATTGAAATGGTTTTAAGTCGATTCGTTTTTCTACATCATCATTTGATCCTTTTGAAACCATGAAGAAAAAGAATTTTTATAAAGATCTTTTTCTTACCACCTCATTTTTTATTTCGTGGTCTGTCTTGGTTCTTGTATTTGTTTTTTCTTTTTTGTTTCCGGCTTTAAACTTCATTTGTGTAGGATTAGCCCTATTTCTAGGACTCATATCCTTGCTAGATTTTGCCTTACTATTTTTAACAAAAAATGAAGTGAGTGTTCAAAGAGAAGTCAATAATTTACTGAGTAATGGTGATCCGAATCAAGTAAAAGTTCAAGTCAAAAGTTCTTTTAGAATTGCTTTGTTCATTCAATTAGTTGATGAGTTGCCCATTCAATTCCAAGAAAGAGATTTTTCTATTCGACGAATCTTAAAGCCCATGGAAAAGACTGAATTTTTGTATAGTTTAACTCCCAACGAAAGAGGTGAATATCATTTTGGAAATTCACATGTTTTTTTGAGAACAAGAATTTCTTTTATCGAAAGAAGATGCACCGCATTGAATGAGCAAACTGTAAAAGTATACCCTTCATTTATTCAGCTGAAACATTTGCAATTAAAAGGTATTCCTGAAATGCAGGCATTTAGTAAAGGGCAAAGACGTTTTAAGCGTGGGAGCAGTACAGAGTTTGACCATGTAAAAGAATACAACCGAGGCGATGATTACCGTTTGATTAATTGGAAGGCAAGTGCAAGGAAAAATGATCTCATGATCAATGCCTATATGGATGAAAAGTCGCAACAAATTTATTGTATTCTTGATAAGGGTCGACTGATGAAAATGCCATTTAATAAGCTGTCGTTGCTAGATTATGCCATTAATGCTTCTCTTATGTTTTCTTATGTCGCCTTAGCTAAAGAAGATAAAGTGGGACTGATCACTTTCGCAGAAAAGATGGATGATGTATTACCTTCAAACAAATCATCAAAGCATTTTCAACGGATTATAGATGTATTATATCGACAAAAAACTCAATATTTAGAAAGTAATTTTGCAGAGCTTAGTTCTTTTGTGCGAAAAAAAATTGGACAACGTAGTTTGTTGATGCTATTTACAAATTTTGAAACCTATATTTCATTTGAGAGGCAGTTGCCTTATTTGAAGCAAATGAATGAAAGGCATCTACTTTGTGTTGTTATATTTGAGAATACCGAAATAGCTAGATTGCACGAAACAAAAGGAGATTCTTTAGAAGATATTTATATTAAAACTATCGCAGATAAAATGAAGTATGAGAAAAGAATGATGCTCATGGAACTAAGAAAATATGGCATGATTGCCTTGCACTGTGATCCTTTGAAACTGAGTGTGCAATCCGTGAATAAATACTTAGAGCTCAAGGCAAAAAATTTCCTCTAAATTATTCAGCGATATCAAACCAAACTTTTTCTGGGTTATCAAAATCGCCCTGATAATTAATGCATAACTCTTCATTGGCTTGAATATCTATCACACTTTTTATATAAATCGTATTCTTTTGGTAATCTTGAAAATATTCGCAATTTGAAGGAAATGCATGATTGTAGATGGGAATATTTCCCATAGCCATGCAACAAAGATTATCATTCCAATGAAAAATGTAATCGTGCAATCGTGTTTGATCGAGTAGTTTTTTTTCTTCTTCCGTCATCACAATCACAGGAGATTCTTCGATAATGGTGCCAGCTTTAATAGATTTACTGGTAAAAACTCCCCAGCCTTTGTTATCCGTAAGTGCTGTAAATATGGAAGGTAATATCATGAACGTTTATATTCTCGTTTGGCAAACAGTAGTTGGCTAAGTATAATTAATAAAACAGAAAGTAAACCAGAAATGATGGTTTTAAGAAGTATGTATAGGATATTTTTAAAACTCCAAATTTGTAAAATGTAGTAAAGTAAATGATGCACTAAAACAGCCATAATTACATAAAGCAAAAAGGATGTAATACCCATTCTGAAAAGGGTCGGTCTTATTTCACCAAGTTCTTTGATGTTTTGCTGAAAAAATAAGTTTAGCAAGTAAGGTCTTAGATAACCAAGCAGTACACAAGCTGCAGCGTGCATCCCTGGCGTATTACAAAATACATCCATGGTAAGTCCAGTGATAAAACCTAATATCATGGATACCCAATGATTCGTATTTACAGGAAGTAGAAGCAATATCAATGGATAAATCATCGGAATAAATACGGGAATTCCCAAAAGACTGATGCTGGATTTAATGACAATATCATTGAGCAAAAAGATTTGAACACTCATGATCACAATAAAGTTTATGATAAATCTTACTGGTGTGCTCATACTTATTCAATGGCTTTTATAGAGTCCTCAAAAATAGTTCTTTCAATTAATGTATTATCTTCAATCACATACACATAGTGGAGGTTTCGAAAATTTTGTGTTAGCCAAACCTTATAAGAGCTTCCGTTGATCGCTTGTACGATTCGTCCGACCATCAAATTTTCGGGAAAATAAGAGAAGCCGCTGGTTCTAATCGTATCCCAAGGTTTTATTTTTACCGATTGAGGTATACCTGTTAAGGTAGCCAAGGCAGGATCTTTGCCGTCCCAGCTTATCAAACCCGTAGTTCCATCAGGTACTGTTACGCTTACAGTAAATTTTTCTGATAAGAGCGATTGTGCAACGCTAAAATGTTCATTCACGTGGGTAATTCTTCCGATGATGCCTTTGTCACTGATTACAGCCATATTTTTTTTAATGCCATCTTGAGCACCTACATTTAAGGTCATGTAGTTTCTTTTTTGATCGATGGAGTTGTTTAATATTTTAGCAGGAATATGTTTGTAAAAGATAGTTTGCTTAACAGAATCTTTGACGGTGATTTTGGTATAAGAAGTATCTCTAAGCGGATTGGCATTGATTTGCAACCCTAATTGATTACGCAAGTTTGCATTTTCTTTCAGTAGACTATCATTTACAGATTTAAGGCTCATGAAGGAAGTCAGTTTTTTCTTTTGCGCATAAAATTTACCAGAAATACTTCTAGCGGAATTAAAATAAGAAGATTGCTGAAAATTATTATTGCTAAAGACAATACTGAAACATAACAATTCAAGAAAAATAAAGAGAAAGAATGAATTATAATGCTTAATGAAGTTGATCAAATTTTGCACAATACATTCTTTACTTGGTGACTAGGGAATTTATAAAAATAGAATAACAAAGTTTGATTCATTATTGCATCAAAAATGGAAACTTATGGACATGTTTGAGTGCCATGCCAGTTCCTCTTACCACACTACGTAATGGACCATCAGCGACATGAACAGGCAATTTTATTTTTTGTGCAATTCTTTTATCGAGGCCTCTTAATAAAGCGCCTCCACCAGTTAGGTATAAGCCTCTACGGAAAATATCGGCAGCTAATTCTGGTGGTGTTTTTTCAAGCGCTTTTAAAATAGCTTCTTCAATTTTGAACACAGATTTGTCTAAGGCGTCAGCTACTTCTTGATAAGAAACCATGATTTGCTTTGGAATACCCGTAACAAGATCTCGACCATTTACTGCCACGTCATCTGGTGGATTATCGAGTTCTTTTAAGGCACTTCCTACTTGAATTTTTATTTGTTCAGCAGTACGATCACCGATTAATAAACTATGGTATCGACGCATGGCTTCTATGATATCAGCTGTAAACTCATCACCTGCAATTCGAATACTTTCGTCGCATACGATGCCTGATAAAGAAATAATTGAAATACCTGTAGTACCGCCGCCGATATCAATGACCATGTTTCCTGTAGGTTCTTCTACATCTATACCAATACCTAAGGCAGCAGCCATAGGTTCGTGTATCATATATACTTCCTTGGCGCCAGCTTGTTCTGCACTATCGCGTACGGCTCTTTTTTCAACTTCTGTTATTGAAGAAGGGATACAAATGACCATTATCCAGCTAGGGGCAAATAAAGGTTTTTTGGGGTAAATAAGTTTAATCATTTCCCTAATCATACCTTCCGCAGCATTAAAATCCGCAATTACACCGTCTTTCAAAGGACGAATGGTTTTAAGATTTTCGTGCACTTTACCATCCATCATCATGGCACGTTTACCAACGGCAATAATTTTATTGGTCGTTCTGTCTACGGCCACAATAGAAGGCTCGTCGACAACTACTTGATCGTTATGTATAATTAATGTATTTGCAGTCCCTAAATCTATGGCAATATCTTGCGTAAAAAAGTTGAATAAACCCATGTAAGTTGTTATAAAAAATCCCCTAATTGAAACGTTTGCGAAGTTAGAAGATATTATTTGTAAATTAAAAATTTAACTATGAGTTTCTACCTTTTTTTATAAAGATTTGTTTTCTTTAACAAGCTTGGTTGATAAACCCATGCATTTTTTCATTGACCTCTTTGTTTCTTTCGATTTGAACAAAATGTCCCGTATCAGGGTATAGAATCAATTGTGCATTTTTCATTTCTTTGCAAGCCTTCACAGCAATGTCTTTTGTGCTCACTGGATGTAAAAATCGATTTGGAATCAACATGTCATTTTCACCGAAAAATACAAGTGTGGGAAATTGTACATTTTTCAATTCGGAGAAAATTTGATGATCAAGCATAGAACTAATGCAATAGTCTAGCATTTTTCTATATTGTGTACGATCATTTTTTTGAATTATTTGGTTTAATTCTTGAATGATTTTCTCGCAAATTGGAGAGGGCTTGAAAAATGAACTTGTAATGGATTGTGTGATATGTACTTCATCCATATTTAAAAAATTTCCAAAACTGATGGCACTTTTAAATAATACGGCTTCGTGTGGAGAATAATATTCGAAGCCAGCAGGAGCGAAAAGGATCAGTTTTTCGACATATTGAGGATAAGAAAGGCTAGTTTGAAGTGCTATTTGACCACCCATAGAATGCCCGATAAGCGTGGCTTTTTTAATTTTTAAACTCATCAAAAATACGGGAATCACTTCGGCGAAGAAATTGATACTATATTCGATATCTTGTCGGGAGGATAAACCATTTCCAGGTAAATCTATGGCTATACACCTAAAGTGTTTTTGCAAAGTGGCTATATTGTAGTCCCAAACATGAAGGTAATTTGCTAAGCCATGAATGAAAAGTAGCACAGGCTTATTGCTTGGGCCTTGATCTGTATAGGCAATTTTGATTTGTTTGGGAAGTTCGGCAAATTGTATGGTGTCAGTCATTTGAAAGTTAACAAACTTACAACCATGTTTTTGATTCTTGAATAATTTAAATTGGATAGTGGACATTAATTTTACCAGATTAATACCTACTGCATGAAAAAGTTACTTGTTTTACTTTGTTTTATACAATTTCAGGGATACGCTCAACAAATATTTCCCACTGTATCTGAAGATAAAAAAGAAGGGGATGCTGTGTATCATGTTCAATTGAATGAGGCTGTAGTGGTAGATTCGAGGTTATTTAAGAATGATACATTGCGCTATAATTATAATCAAATGAAGCATTATGTAAGTATGATTTTGCCTTATTTAGATGTAGCAGTTAAAATGTTTAATGATATCGATTTGGCCACCAATGATATGAATAAGAGAAACAAGAGAAAGTATATAAAATCTAAGGAGCAAGAAATAAAAGTAAATTTTGAAGATCGATTAAAGACCTTGAATATTACACAGGGGCAGTTATTGGTGAAATTATTAAATAGACAATTATCTATTAATTGCTATGATATTGTAAAGGAATTGAAAAATCCACTATCAGCTGCTTATTACCAATCTTGGGCAAGATTAAATGGAATTAATTTAAATGAAGAATATGTGGCTGAAGAGAATAGAGATTTAGAAAGAATTATGAGAGGGTTTGGATATTAAAATTTAATTTCTTCCGCTCTACTAAACAAACATTTTTTTAGTGAGCTACATTGTTTGATTGTCGGGGATTGCGGCAAGGATAGTAGTGGAAAGCCCGCATTCCGAGAGGCTTCACGAAACTCTTCCCTTCTAGAAATATGATAGCCGATTCGGAAGAGGACTTGGAACGAATAGCCTGTCTGCCGCCCAAAATAAAAAAATGATGGTGACTTATTTCACAAGAATCACATCGCCTTTTCTCATGTAAGTTTGACCATCTGTGAGGCATTTATACCAGAAAATATAGTAGAAAGTATTCATTGATTCGTCTGTGCCTCTGAATGTGCCATCCCATCCGCGTGTAGGATCATGAGTTCCCCAAATTTTGTTGCCCCATCGATCGTAAATTTCAAATTTGATGAGCTCCATACCTGTGCTGGTGGTAATTTTAAAGACATCATTCATGCCATCACCATTAGGAGAAAATGCATTTGGAATAAACACTTCTTCGCAACAAGGGCCGGGTTCGATATACACTGTATCTTGAATGGCACATCCATTTGCATCGGTGATATCTACAAAATAATAGCCATAACGCAAATCGGTAGCTGTTTCGGTATGTTGCGCAGGGGAAGTACTCCATAGATAGGTGAGTGGTTGAACTCCGCCGCTAACACTTACATTTGCCCAACCTTCGGTGCCTACACCAAAGCAGCCTAGATCTTTTTTGCTCATGCTACTCGTCATAGGAAATTCTGGTGGTCCAACAACCAAGATGGTATCAAAATGACAGTCTGCTGTATCTTTTATGGTGAGTGTATAAATGCCTTCATGTAAATTATAGAATAAACCATTTTTATTGATGTGTAATCCTGGTCTGAGGTAATATGTAAATTCACCTCGGCCTCCTTGACCTTCAGCAATAATTTTTCCATCATTCGCATCTTTACAAGTGATAGGGAATATGTTTACGTTGCCTAAATCTATTTTGTCGGGTTGGGTTAAATAAATTACTGTATCCACTTTACATTGAAGTGTATCAATCAAACTACATATATAAGCTCCGGCAGATAGATTATTAAAGAGACCCATAATTTGTGGGTTACCGCCATTAAATTGATGGCGTAATTGGCCAACACCACCTGAACCTGAGAATTGAATTATGCCATTGGCGTCTGCAAAACAGATAGGTTCTTCGAACTGCAAATCATTAAATAGAATTTGAGGATTTTGATTGATTTGAACTGAAGTATTGATACTACAATTATTGGCATCTTTCACAGTAATTATGTAATTGCCGGCGAGCAAATTTTGAAAATCACCAGGCAAAGGTTGAATGCCGTTAAGCGGATTTATAGAGTAGTTCAAAAGCCCTGTTCCGCCAATAGCTTCAACCAACAGCGTACCTGTATTTTGGCCGTGACAAGCGATATCTGATTTGGTAATTTTATTAAATTGTAATGGATTGGGTTGAGTGATCAGGATATTAGAATATAAAAATTGACACTGATTTGAATCAGTCACTATTACTGAATAATTAGCTGCACTTAGTCCATTAAAAAGTCCATTATTGTTTGCTATATTATTTGGAAGTAAGGTATATGAATAAGGCACGGTGCCTCCGTTCGCTGAGATTTCAATCACTCCGCTTTGATCTTGGTAACAAGTTAAATTTTGTTGATTTATCAGTGTCGCACTTAAAACAGCAGGTTGTGTAATTGTTGTAGTTGTGCTCAGTGTACAGTTATTGCCATCTGTTACAGTTATTGTATAATTTGTTGCACCCAAATTAGGAAATGAACCTATGGTGTTGGTGATATTTCCGGGTTGTAGTTGGTAGTTTAGTATGCCTACACCACCAACCGCATTACTTGAAATATTTCCATTTGATCCGCCAAAACAAGAAATGTTGGTAGTAGAAAAATTTGTGAAACTAAGAGCGTTGGGGTTTACAATATTTGCAGTGGTTGAGTAACTACAATTATTGGCATCACTTACTATAATGGTATAGGTGTTAGCAGCTAAGTTGTTAAAAATACCTGTTGAGTTATTTAGATTTATTGGGAGTAGATTATAATTCAAAGCTCCAGTGCCGCCAGTACAAAGTATATTGATTGAGCCATTGTTCAAATCGTGACAGGTAATATCATTAACATTCATTGAATTTTGAATGATTTGATTTGCATTATTGATAGTTAAAATAGTTTGTGCACTACAATTGTTTGCATCTGAAACTGTTACCGTATAAGTATTAAAATTAATTCCTGTGAAACTTCCAGTTGTATTACTTGTGCCACCTGGAGATAAGGTATAAGTAAGCAAGCCAGTTCCTCCGATGGCCTGAGTTTGTATGCTTCCATCGATAATTCCAAAGCAACTAATGTTAGTTGAAGTTGCTGAATTAAAAATCAATGCAGCGGGTTGTGAAATAAATACAGTGGTTGATATACTACAATTATTTGCATCAATCGCTGTAATTGTATAGGTTGTATTGCCAACCAAATTTGAATAAGAACTAGGAGGGGTAAAAGTAGCAAGAGGTGAAATGATATAAGTTACAAGTCCTGTCCCTCCAGAAGTTTGAACATTTAATGTTCCATTATTTCCTCCACTACATAACGATCCATTTGATGTAAGATTACTAAACTGCATTTGAGTTGGTTCAGTGATGGAAGAACTTGAGGTTACTGAACATCCATTGGCGTCAGTTACTTGAATTGTAAATGTTCCTGCTGTTAAATTATTGAATTGCCCATTTGTATTATTAAGATTTACTGGCGTTAATACATAATTTAGTGTGCCCGTTCCTCCACTACTAAGTACTGATAGAGAACCATTATTTCCATTCGTGCATAAAACATCTATGATACTTATGCTATTGATAATAGGCGCATTGGCGGTAGTTATTATCCCAATACTTGAGGCTGTACATCCTACTGCATCTTTAACAGTAACAGTATAATTTCCAGCACAAGCATTTGTAATTACATTACTGATTTGAAATGGAAGGTTATCTAAACTGTAGGTATAATTGACT
>CAZSUF010000054.1:0-17650 GCA_964609875.1 uncultured Bifidobacterium sp. | reverse complement strand
AAATCAGTTTGTACTTCCTGTATTTCTAGCAATTTTTTATTCTGATGCACTAACAAATGATCAATTTTTTCACTTAATAATTTAATTTCAAGTTCTGCTTTTAAATTAATTTGATAGTCATGTTCGCCTCGTATTCTGTCTTTTTCCTCTTGCCTATTTTGACTCATCATGATAATAGGAGCTTGTAATGAAGCTAGGCAAGATAAAATTAAATTAAGTAAAATAAAGGGGTATGGATCAAAAGCATGTTGACTTAAAAACCAAATATTAATTAATATCCAGATTAAAATAAAAGTAAAAAAAGAAAGTATGAACGTCCAGCTTCCGCCAAAACTAGCTATCTTATCTGCAAGTTTTTGTCCAAGAGTCAGCTCCTCGTCTTTTTCATCTTGAATGTTTTCCGACAAGATAGAATTGTTCTGAATAGCATTCATCACATCTTTGTCTATAGCCAAAAGTTCTCCTCTTTCTTGTGTAATTAAGGACGTTAGATATAATCTTCTATAATAATTGAGTTCATCTAAACTTATCACATCTTCTGCACTAAATCCTTGATGCTGTGTCAGAATTAAATTAAAAACACCTTCTCTGATGTCTTTTCCTTTGACAACTTCTCCATGTGAAATTTCTTTTTTGCTTATAAAACTTTGCATTGGATTAAGTGGTTTACCTTGAAGTTAGGAATATGAAGATAAGCTAAAAAGAATTTTCTCTTTACATGAGTATTAAAATTAAAAACTCCCCGCTTATGGGGAGTTTTTTTATTTATTAAGCTATTGCAGCTTCATATCTTTTTTGAACCTCTTCCCAATTTACTAAATTCCAGAAGGAGGTGATATAATCAGCACGACGATTTTGATAATGCAAATAATAAGCATGTTCCCAAACATCCATGCCTAAAATCGGCGTACCAGGACATTCAGCAAGGTCCATCATTGGATTATCTTGGTTTGGTGAAGAACACACACAGATGGTTTTATCTGATTTTACACATAACCATGCCCAGCCGCTTCCAAATCTTGTCATGCCAGCATTGGCAAAATCGGCTTTAAATTTATCAAAGCCACCTAATTGACTTTCAATCGCATCAGCTAATGAGCCACTTGGATTTCCTCCGCCATTTGGAGATAAAATTTCCCAAAATAAACTGTGGTTATAGTGCCCACCACCATTATTGCGAATTGCAGCTGGTAGGGTCGACATAATGCCCATAAGTTCTTCCAACGTTTTATTTTCATGGTCTGTGCCAGCCACTGCTTTGTTCAAATTGTCTACATAAGCTTGATGGTGTTTGCCATGGTGTATTTGCATGGTTAAAGTATCGAAATGAGGTTCTAGCGCCTCGTGTGCATAAGGTAATGCAGGTAATGTAAATGCCATATAATTTATTTTTTATGAATGATCGCAAAGATAATACTTATTCTAGCTATATTATTTGTATCTGAAAATTCTCATGGAATTATATAAAAAATAAGTTTAAGTTATAAAAAGGTAGAATGTTTTTAGAGGTATAATCAGAAATTCTAATTGCCCAGACTTAATACTCAATATCTAATCCTAAGCTATCTTTTAATTGCTTTAAATAAGGATTTCTTTTAGCCATTTCTTAAAACAACTCTCTGGTACTTGGAACATGTTTGCTAGCATCAACAGGAGCGTTTACTTTTTCCTTAAACAATACATTGATCTCTTCATTATGATAATGTTTTTTGAAAAAATCAAGTAAAGTCAACCTTTCTGTTTTTAAAAAATCCATCGCAACCAAATCGCCAGCTAAAGAAATTTCATGACCAATAAAACTTAAATGGCTTTCTAATAAGGCACTTTTATATAATACTTTATGTGAAGCAATTAAATTGACTAATTGCACCCAAGCCTCTGCCAAATTTTCATCAGTAATTTCAATTGATTCTTTATTCTCTAAGTTCGCTTTCAGTTTTTCACGCGCGCTATCTTTCAGTTTTTTCAAACTCCCAAGTGTCAATCCGTATCCTTCTTTCTTTTCCATCGCAGGTGCAGATACAGGATTTGGATTTTGGGGAATATTCACTGGCGCTTGAGCCTCAATTTTTACTGCACTAGTTGCAGGGTTATTCGTTTCAGGGACTGTTTTTGTGGGTACATGCAGACTAAATTTTCCCCTACTTAATTGAAACGTATTCCCGCTCAGGATTTTTTTTTTACAAGTCCGCCTTCTTCATCGCTCATGATTTGAATGGCTTGTGGCAAATGATTTAATTTTATCAAAGCCAATTCTACATGCAGGCGCTTATTACGAGATTGTTTATACTGAATTTCAGAAGCATTCAATATCGATAAGGCATTGACTAAATAGGCTTGACTTAATTGATTAGCTTGTGTATAGTAAGTGGCTTTAATTTTTTCTGGCAAATCCAACAACTTAGCCACCCGTACATCCTTACACATCAATAAATTTCTGAAATGTTCTGTCATGCCTTGCATAAACATATCACCTTCAAATCCTTTGCTATTGATTTCGTCAAACAATAATAATACACTACTTAAGTCTTGCATCATCAAGGATTCAACTAAACGAAAATAATAATCATAGTCCAGTATATTCAAATGCTCAACAGTAGAAGCATAAGTTATTTTATCATTACTAAAACTTGCTATCTTGTCCATGATAGACAAGGCATCACGCATACAACCTTCGCTTTTTTGGGCAATAAGATGCAGGGCTTCAGTTTCACTTTGTATTTCTTCTTTAACGCATATATCGGCCAAATGTTCTACAATATCCTTGATCGTAATTCTGTTAAAATCAAAAATCTGACAACGCGATAATATTGTTGGAAGTATTTTGTGCTTTTCTGTAGTGGCTAATATAAAAATGGCATAAGAAGGCGGTTCTTCTAATGTTTTTAAAAATGCATTGAAGGCACTTGTACTTAACATGTGCACCTCATCAATAATATACACCTTGTACTTACTACCGCCTTGGGGGGCAAATCGCACTTGCTCAATCAACTCACGAATATCATCTACCGAATTGTTCGAAGCAGCATCCAATTCATGAATATTAAATGAAGTATTTTCTTTAAAAGATACACAAGAAGCACATTCATCACAAGCTTCGGCATTTTCATCTCTTTGTGTACAATTGATGGTTTTGGCTAAAATCCTTGCGCAGGTTGTTTTTCCAACTCCTCTTGGTCCGCAAAATAAAAATGAATGAGCCAATTGGTCGGTGCGTATGGCATTTTTCAAGGTAGTGGTAATATGCGATTGCCCAATCACTGTATTAAAGTGTTGTGGTCTATATTTAATCGCGGATACTACGTAATTTTCTGCCATGAAGGGTGCAAAGATAAAAGATGCAGGTCGTAGAGAAAAAATATATTTACACACAATGTCATTTTTACTCAAAGAAAAACATTGGCCTATAAATCTATCACGATGTATAAGGATTTGCACTTAATTTTGTCCAAATTCTGAAACTTGATCCTGCTTAAAAAATTCTCCAATTATCTCTCTTTAATCAAATTCAGTCATACGATTTTCGCTATGCCTTTTGCTATCATTGGATTTATGTTGGCAGTGATCTATGAAAATCGTCCGTTTGACATCCGATTATTTCTGGCGGTTTTGCTCTGTATGGTTTTTGCTCGTAGTGCAGCTATGGCTTTCAATCGCTTTATTGATGCCCGTTTCGATGCCCTCAACCCGCGTACTGCCCAACGCGAAATTCCATCTGGTATTATCAAATCTTCCAATGCCTTACTATTTATAGCACTTAATTGTGGCTTATTTGTACTCACTACATGGTTTATCAATCCAATTTGTTTTTACCTCTCACCTGTTGCTTTGGCTGTGATCATGGTGTATAGCTATACCAAAAGGTTTACAGCACTTTGTCATTTGGTTTTAGGACTCGGGTTGTCCTTAGCGCCCATCGGGGCCTATTTGGCGGTTACTGGCTATTTTAGTTATCTTCCTATCTTATTTGGCTCAGTTGTGTTTACATGGGTTTCGGGTTTTGATATTTTGTATGCTTTGCAAGACGAAGATTTTGATCGTGAACAAAATTTATATTCAATACCTGCCATGATGGGTCGCCGAAAAGCCTTATGGGTTTCCATAGGTCTTCATGTACTTAGTGCAATTATTGTAGTAGCGATTGGAATTATTGGAGGTTTTGGACTAATTTATTTAGCAGGAGCCCTCATTTTTATTGGCTTATTGATCTACCAACATTGGCTCGTAAAGCCCGACGATATCAGTAAAGTCAATATGGCTTTTGCAACAACAAATGGTTTTGCAGGACTCATTTATGCTGCTTTTAGTATCATTAGCTTTTATACCGTTTAATGTTTTTGGGGCCATCATCGTCCAAGGTTCGGTGATCTGTCAGCCGGCTCTTGTTCCAATCTCTCTCGTTTTGAAGAACGAGATGGGATTTCCACGACTATCCGGTGGCCGTTTGATCTTTGCAGTTATCAGAAAATTTTCTCTCATTTTACTTGAATGTGCTATCTTCGACACATGCCCAGACTGCTTGCAATTGATTACGGAAAAAAAAGAACAGGATTGGCCGTGAGTGATCCGCTGCAAATCATTGCAAATGGACTAACTACTGTCAATACACCCGAATTGATTCCCTTTCTGAAGAAGTATTTTCAAGAAGAATCGGTTGAGAAAGTACTCATCGGACTGCCTAAGAGTTTACGGAACGATGATACTCATGCCACGCCGTTGGTGGAAGCCTTTATGAAGGTTTTTCAAACGACATTTCCTGATATGCCCTTGCAAACCCTCGATGAACGGTTCACGTCTAAAATGGCGTTTCAAACAATGATTGATAGCGGATTAAAGAAAAAAGATCGACAAAATAAATCGCTGGTAGACGAAATCAGCGCTGTGATTTTATTACAAGGATATATGAGTTCGATTCAATCATGATTTTTTTGGTCGCAACATTTCCCTTGTTTGTCGCACTGTAATTAAATTAGCTTCTACAAAATTGAGTAATTTATTTTCATGCAGAAATCTAAAAAATCCTTTATTATCAATAGCTAAGAATTTTGAAGAATATAATTTTGTCATATTCGTGACGCGCAATCATCATATTTCAAGGCGTTTCGAGAGAAATAGCCTCTAACCAAGATAGGCACAAGTTCGTCTAGTTCAGTATTACCTTTACAGCGATTTACGAATTTCTTGAAATGTAATGGCTCTTGAGAATTCTTTAAGTTGATCAATCGCACACTTAGTGCTTTTAAATAGATGTTTTAGTTTTGTTTTATGTATATGAAAACAGTAAAAGTCGGTGAAAGCCGGCTTTTTACGTAAAGGCTCCGGAGGGTCCCCAAAACGTAATATCAGGTGAAAGAAAAAGTCGAATGGGGGCAAAAAAATAAGCCCTTTCAAAAGGCGAATATGATTTTAATCAGGAATCATGAAATATGATTTCTAGTAGCATGTCTGCATGTACCTTTGCACCATCTTCAAGTTCATTCTCTTACTATGCCCAAATACCTAAATCTCATTTTCTTGTTATTTATTTTGTCGTGCAAGGATAAACAAGAATTTATTTCTCCTATTCAAGAAAAAATTACCGAATCGGTATATGCATCGGGATATCTCAAAAGCCAAGATCAGTATCAAGTGTTTAGCAAAGCCAATGGCATACTGCAAAAAATACATATTCAAAAAGGGAATGATGTAAAAAAAGATCAGGTGTTGTTTACCTTATCTAGTGAGGTTTCTAGGTTAAATACAGACAATGCACGATTAGCAGCTAATAACGCAGATATGCAAGGCAATCAAGATAAACTGCGCGAATTGAGTTTGACCATTGACATGGGTAAAAAGAAAATGGATAATGATAAACTCGTACTAGATAGACAAAGAAAATTGTGGGCAGATCAGATTGGTACTAAATTCGAATTGGAACAAAGAGAACTTGCCTATGCGAATTCTAAAGCGGCCTATCAATCGGCTCAACTCCGTTATAACGAACTCAAAAAGCAATTAAATTTTAATGCGCAACAAAGCAAAAAAACTTTGTCGATTAGTAAGTCGATGTTGAGTGATTATCAAGTGAAGAGTAGTTTTAATGGCAGAGTGTATGCCATTTTGAAAGAAGAAGGTGAAATGGTTTCGCCGCAAATGCCTTTGGCTATTATTGGGGACGCTATCAATTTTAATATCCTTTTACAAGTAGATGAAAACGATATCGTGAAAGTACAACAAGGTCAATTGATTTATATTACCATGGATAGTTACAAAGGGCAATCCTTTGAAGCCGTCGTAGATAAAATTAATCCCTTGATGAATGAAAAAAGTAGATCCTTTGAAATAGAAGCACATTTTACTAAACCACCAAGTACGATGTATCCAAACTTAACCTTAGAAGCTAATATAGTTTTACAAAGCAAAGAAAATGCCTTAACCATACCTCGTAAATATTTGATTGATGAAGAATATGTGATGCTTGCCAAAAAACAAAAAAAGAAAGTAAAAGTTGGCTTGAAAGATTATCAGAAAGCAGAAATACTTGAAGGGTTAAGCACGAGCGATAAAATATACTTGCCACAATAACATGAATGGAAAGCTCATCATCAACATTGCCAAAGCCTTGCTATTAGCGAGATGGAAACAAACACTTGTGGCTGCCATCGGCGTAACTTTTAGTATCACGATGTTTATTACGTTGTTGGGATTTATGACGGGTCTGAATGATATGCTCGATGGCCTAATTTTAAATCGCACCCCGCATATCAGGTTATTTAAAGAAGTAAAGCCTAATCCTAATCAACCCATTAGTTTGATAAAAAATGCAGGATATGGGTTTATTCGTTCTGTAAAACCTTCGGGCAATGGACAAAATATTGATAATGTAACTGCCATTATACATACGCTCAAAGAGGATAAGAGAGTATTAGGCGTTTCTCCCAAGGTTACTGCACAAGTATTTTATAATGTGGGGAATATTGATATTACGGGAGTGATCAATGGCGTTGATGTAGAAGCAGAAAGCAAATTATTTCACTTCAGTGATTATGTGCCCATGGGCAATATGATGGATTTGAAAAATGTACCGAATAGTATCATTCTAGGGAAAGCGGCAGCAGATAAAATGTTGGCTAGTATCGGCGATGTGGTGCAAGTGACTACGCCCAGAGGAGACAGACAATCTTTAAAGGTAGTAGGTTTTTTTCAATCTGGTTTGCAGGATTTAGATAAAGTGCAAAGCTTTGCTTCCTTATCTACTACGCAAAAGCTGTTAGGTAGGCCGGGCTCTTACATAACAGACCTCAATGTAAAGTTGTTTGATATACTTGCCGCGCCCTCTTTAGCTAAAGAGTATCGTGCACTTTTTGATACGGATGCAGAAGATATTCAAACTGCCAATTCTCAATTCGAAACTGGGAGTAATGTGCGCAGTATAATTTCCTATGCAGTGGGTATTACCTTATTGATTGTGGCGGGCTTTGGTATTTATAATATACTCAATATGATGATCTATGAGAAAATGGATTCTATTGCGATATTGAAAGCTACTGGATTTTCGGGGTCTGATGTAAAAAAAATATTTACTACAATCGCACTTACCATTGGATTGTTTGGAGGTTTACTTGGCTTGCTTTTTGGATTTTTATTGTCAAGTGTTGTCGATCAAATTCCATTTAATACCGCGTCATTGCCTACTATTAAAACATTTCCTGTAAATTATAACCCTAAGTATTATATCATAGGCATTGTGTTTTCATTAATCACCACTTATCTCGCAGGATTATTTCCTGCCAGAAAAGCAAGTAAAATAGATCCTGTAATTATTATCAGAGGTAAATAATATGAGCAACATTATTCTGGAAGCAAAATCCATCAGCAAAAGTTTTCACGATCCTATTACCATACCGATTTTAAAGGAAGTGAGTTTTTCAATCGACAAAGGAGATTTTGTTTCTGTGATTGGAAAGTCGGGTTGTGGTAAATCTACTTTGTTATATATTCTTTCTACGATGGATACAGACTATGAAGGGGAATTGTATATAGATCAAGAATTGATGAAACCACTTTCTGAAAAAGAGTTAGCCAAAATCAGGAATGAGAAAATAGGATTTGTGTTTCAGTTTCATTATTTGTTGAATGAATTTAATGTGTTGAAAAATGTAATGTTGCCGGGTATCAAGTTAGGCAAGTATTCGGAAAGTGAAATTGAACATAAGGCTATGGAGAAATTAAAAATTTTAGATATTCATGAACAAGCTTTGAAAATGCCTAATCAATTGTCTGGCGGTCAAAAGCAACGTGTAGCCATAGCACGTGCCTTGATCAACGATCCGCATATCATTATGGGAGATGAGCCTACTGGAAATTTAGATAAAAAAAATAGTGAAATTGTATTTGATACCTTCAAGAAGTTAGCGTCGGATTTTAATCAAACCTTATTGATTGTGACACATGATAATGAATTTGCAGCGCGCACAAATCGGATTATTGAAATGGAAGATGGGAGAATTATTTAGGGTCCCCATACGAGAAGATCACTTGAGTGTGCGGATCATTGGGGGCATAAAAAAAGAATCAATGAAAGAACAAAGATTCCTTTTTTACTAAACCTGAATAAACTAGGATATTAATTTGTGCTTTATCAATGTACAATTTTCCCTGCTTGTATTTGCGTTTGACGATTACGGATACAATAAATCAATAAGCCAGTTGGCAAGTTCGAGAGATCGATATGAGTATAGGCATGGTCTAAAGATTGAGATAATAATTGTTGTCCCAATGTGTTGTAAAGAACGAATTCTATATCTGTTGGTTGTTGATTGAATCGAATATCTAAGCTATTCAAACCAGTATTTGTAACTGTAGCTTGGTTTTGAACTACTAGGTTTGTCGTGCTTAAAGGCCATTTTGTGCAAGGACTTTTTCCGAATGGCAATAAGGAATAATTGTAATTTAAAGCAGCGCACGGAATTTGTATATTGGGTCCAGGGTTGTTGGCTGTATTGGTTTGCATGGCAGAACTCGTATATCTGACAGTATCAATATGAACTGCACTTTGCATATTAGAAACAGCATAATTGATTTGAGTAAAATCTTTGGCATAGACATCCACAAGGGCTACAAAAAAGCTATCATCATTGAAATTTAGCACAGCATAAGGTTCTAAATACACATGAACGATTTGTGTGCCTTTAGGTTTGAGTGTAAGTGAAATGTCCTGACAAACTAAAAAACTGACTTCAGGATTTATGTTTCCATCGTTGTAATACACGGTGTTTTGAGTATCAATGGTGATGACATTGGCAGGAATGGTAAAATTGCATTGTGCTTGTATAAGTTGATTTAAGCATAAGAAGAAGCTAAGGGTAATAAGTATTGTTTTCATAAATCTTTTTTTATGAAGACATTTTCTTCTTGAATTAAGTTTGAAGAAAGCCGCTAAGATTTATACTAATGACATTTCAGTGACATTTAATTTGTTTGTGTTTCTAGAAAAATACCCAATAAAAGGTATTTACTAATTAGTATAATTTGTCAACTTTGTAGAAATAATTTATTCGTATGAAATTAAATCAATTTGCAATCATAAGCCTAGTTTGTATGGGGATATTTTCTTGTAAGAAATCAACCACCAATCAAGTAACAACAATTCCTCCTGCAAATAATTACACTTTTAAGTTAGATGGAAATGAAGTGAAAGTAGATTCTGCGCATGCTACCTTATATACATTAGGGGTTGCGCCTTTTGGACGTATGATAGATGTGTATGCATACAAAGGAGGATTACAAATGTTGGAATTTCATTTTAGGCCCGTAACAGGAAATGTGCTTGCAGATGGCACTTTCGCCAATTCATGGTTGACCTTGAAAACTGGCCAAGTTTTTCCAACAGATTATTTTAATTCAGTATCTGGTATGTTGAATGTGACAGCATGTGATACCGTGAACAAAAAGATTACTTGCAGTTTTTATTTTACAGGAAGTAATGGCTCTTGGACTAAAAACGTGACAGATGGAAATTTGTCTGTTGATATTACTCAAGTGCAATAAGTATAATGAATGAAGATTAGTCGAGAATTTTAAACAACATATCTTCTAAATAGATGGCGGTATATTTATTGCTTTTCAATTTATTAATGTCGGTGAGTTTGGGAAGGTATTGACAAAAGAATTGTTGATCATGAGAAGTTTCAATTAAGGTACTACTTAATGAACAAGGGAATTTATATAATGGATTATAGGCCGTGATGATTTCTGCTATCTTACCGCATAAGTCTTTATAAGGTTTAAATACTTCATGTTCATTGATGGTGCTTACTTCTTTTACAAGGTATACTTTGCTGCTTTCAGTGATGACGATATGATGCAAGAATGTTTTGTTATATTCTAATTGCCCAGCTCTCTCCGGTAATTCATTCGTCAATAATTCAATGATGGTTTTTAATTTGATTTTATTGTCTTGAATGTTTTGAAGTTTAAACATGACCAAAAATTCCATATAACTCCAATACCAATTTAAGATATAGAGTAACAAACGATGTTTATTTTCGAAGTATCTATATACAGAAGCTTCAGTGGTTTGCATGTCTATAGCGAGTTTTTTAAAGGTAAAATGCTCAAATCCTAAATTGTAAATTAAGTCAATAGCGTGTTTAATGATCTGCCGACCTAACTCACTTTGCTCAGGATTTTTGAGAAAAATATTTTCATTCACCTTAAAACTTACTTGAAAGTCCATGTTTGGGGTATTTCGTGCAAAAGTAGGAAAGATATTCAATATAATAGTAATTATATAGTTTAATTATATTTAACAATTATTAATAATAGTAATACTATTGAAATAAAAAGTAATTGTATATTTTTGCACAAATAGCTAAATATGGAAAATAATCATCCATTTGGAAAAATATGGAAATTATTGCTGCAAGATAAAAGTGAAATTTTTGCCATTTATTTTTATGCCATCTTAAGTGGCTTAGTTCAATTAAGTGTGCCAATAGGCGTGCAAGCTATTATTGGATTTGTGCTTGGTGCTTCCATGGTAACTTCTTTGTATGTATTGATATTTTTAGTTGTATTAGGTGTGTTGTTTGTGGGTATTTTTCAAATGAATCAAATGAAGCTCATCGAAAAAATACAACAACAAATATTTACAAGATATGCTTTCGATTTTGCAGAAAAAATACCCAGACTCGATTTGTTAAAAACAGATCAATACTATCTGCCAGAAAAAATCAATAAATTTTTTGATACGATTAATGTACAAAAGGGATTATCAAAAATTCTCTTGGACGTGCCCACGGCAAGTATTCAAATTTTATTTGGCTTAATCTTGTTAGCGTTATATCATCCTATCTTTATTGTATTTGGTTTTGTATTGATCGCTATTCTGTGGGTGATATTAAAATATACCAGCAAGAAGGGGCTTAGCACAAGTTTGTTAGAAAGTAAATATAAATATAGAGTGGTGGCTTGGTTTGAAGAAATGGCTCGAATCATCAAATCGTTTAAATTTAGTCAGGGTAGCCATTTGAATTTAAAAAAGACAGATGAAAATGTGTCAAGTTATTTGAATGCAAGAACAGCACATTTTAAAATTTTATTGTTTCAATACAGAACCTTGGTTGCTTTTAAAGTGGCTATTATTACAGCCATGCTTAGCGTGGGTACATATTTGTTATTGGAGCAGCAATTAAATATTGGTGAATTTATTGCTACTGAAATTGTTATCCTAACAGTAATAAGTGCCGTTGAAAAACTTATCAGTAGTTTAGATAGTGTGTACGATACGCTTACTGGTTTAGAAAAATTGGCGGTCGTGACTGAAAGTCCCCTTGAAAAGGAAGGAACGTTTAATTTTCAACATCAACAAGAAGGGATGGAAATTGAATTTAAAGATTTTGGATTTGAATATCCTGATGGAAAGAAAGCCTTGCAACATATTAATATGCATATTAAACCCAATGATAATATTTGCATTTCAGGAGGTGCGGGCGCTGGAAAAACAACGTTAATTAAGGTGCTGAGTGGAAGTTATAGAGCTTTCGAAGGAACTATCTTGCTAAATAAAATTCCCATTGGAAATTATCAGCTACAATCCTTAAGAAATGCTACGGGTGTTTATTTAAACCAACGAGAATTATTTGAAGGTACAGTCTGGGAAAATATTAGCATGGGTAATGAAACTATAACGATGAATGATATTATGGAGGTCGCGAAAAAAGCAGGTCTTGAAAATTTTGTGACAGATTTGTCCAATGGTTTTGAAACACGCATCGATCCGGTTGGGAAAAAATTAGCTGATTCTGTGATTAAAAAAATATTAATTCTTAGAGCTTTGCTCAATAGTCCTGAATTGCTCTTATTAGAAGAGCCATGGCAAGGTTTGGAAGCTAATGAGAAATTATCGCTCAAAAATTATTTATTTGATAAAAATTTAAAATCTACAGTGATTATTATTAGCAACGATCCAGAGTCTTTAGAACAATATGATTTACATCTACAATTGAAGCAGGGTAGAGCAAACCTTTTTAATCAGTCATAATCATGGAAAGTACACAAAAGCAATTTATTCAACTCAATGCTTTACAGCAAATTTATCGATATGATAGAAAAAGTAAAGTCAAGTTTTGGTTTTTTGGCATCATGCTTTTTCTGGTCATTGCCCTGTTTTTGCCTTGGACACAAAACATAAAATCAAAAGGCATAGTCACTTCGCTTTGGCAAGATCAACGTCCACAAGAAATGAATACGGCCATTGCGGGTAGAATTGTAAAATGGTGGGTAAAAGAAGGAGATTATGTAAAAAAGGGTGACACTATTTTACAACTCAGTGAAATTAAGGAAGATTATTTAGATCCTAATTTAGTAGGACGAACTAAGGAGCAACTCAATGCAAAAAAAGGAGCTATTCAAAATTATCAGAGTAAAATTTCCACGAATTATACTCAGGTAGGCGCTTTGCAAGCTGCTAAGAATCTTAAATTAAGTCAGCTAACTAATAAGTTGAGTCAACTAAGAAACAAAATTCAGGGTGAAGAAGCTGAGCTAAGTGCAGCAAACAATGATTTTAATTTATCTAAAGATCAATATGAAAGACAACAAAAGATGTTCGATCAAGGTTTAGTTTCTCAAACTCAATTGCAACAAAGAAACATGTCGTTTCAACAAGCACTCGCAAAAAGAACAGTGGCTGAAAATAAATTGGCTCAAACAAAGCAAGAGCTCAATAATGTGAACATTGAAAAATTTGCCATTGAACAAGAATATGCAGAAAAAGTAAGTAAAATTGAAGGTGATCGATTTCAGAACCAAAGTCAAATTGCTACAGGTCAAAGTGAAGTAGCAAAATTAGAAAATCAAGTCATGAATTATACCATTCGAAATGGCATGTATTATATTTTAGCACCACAGGATGGACAAATTGTTCAAGCAAAAAGAGGCGGTATAGGTGAAGTAGTTAAAGAAGGAGAAAGAATCACTACGATTGTGCCTACACGAGTTGATTATTGCGTTGAAATGTTTGTAAGACCTGTAGATTTGCCTTTAATAAATAAGGGTCAAAAAGTGAGATTTATGTTTGATGGATTTCCTGCCATTGTATTTAGCGGATGGCCAGATAATAGCTATGGTACTTTTGGCGGAAAGGTAGTTTCTTATGAAAATACAATTAGCCCAAATGGCATGTTTCGCGTATTGGTTGCAGAAGATTCTACAGAGAAGCCTTGGCCAGCTCAAATTAAAATAGGAAGTGGTGCTCAAAGTATTGCCCTGTTAAATGATGTGCCTATCTGGTATGAGCTATGGAGAAATATCAATGGGTTTCCGCCAGATTATTATGCGGTGAAAAATAGCATTAAAAAAGAAGTGAGCTCTAAATAAATATTTGCATGAAAATTTTTCAATTGTTTATGGTGTCTGTAATGTGTTGCTTGAATTTGTTTGGACAGCAAAATACTTTGAGCGATAAACAATTACTTGAATTAGTTAGACAATATCATCCTGTAGTGAAGCAAACACAACTTGATATCGATATGGCTAATGCGGATATCACCAAGGCAAGAGGCGCTTTTAATCCTGTAATTTCAAATGAAGTAGGAAAGAAAACTTTCGAAGGGAAAAATTATTATGATTATTTCTCCCCTGGCATCAGCTTGCCCACGTGGTATGGCATCTCCATCAATGCTGGGGTCGAAAACTTGACGGGTACAAGAACAGATCCGACAGAAACTTTGGGTGCTACTAATTTTGTAGGGGTAAGTGTGCCACTTGCAAAAAATTTATTGATGGACAAAAGAAGAGCCTTTTTGCAACAAGCCAAGGTAATGAGGGACATGGAAATTACGCAAAGAAAAGCGGCGCTAAATGATTTGTATATGGAGGCTATGGAAGCCTATTGGAACTGGGTACAAGCGTATAAAGCTTTGCAAGTTGTCGACAAACTCATTGATATAAATCAAGCACGGCTAGACTTTATTAATAAGTCGTTGAAATTTGGCGAACGTGCCGCCATAGATACTACTGAGGCCTTCACGCAATTACAAAATTTTCAGTATCTGCAAAATGAGTATCGCTTGCAATTTCAGCAAACAGGTATCTTGTTGAGCGCTTTTTTGTGGAAGGTAAATGAAGAGCCCTATATGTTGCCAGAAACTATTGTGCCTGCAGCAGTGAATGAAAATATGGATAATGAAATATGGCCTATTCCGGTGATGGAGGAATTGATTCAACGGGCAACGGAACAAAATCCGAATTTGACTATCTATACGAATAAATTAGATTGGTTGAAAGTAGATAAGCGATTAAAATTTCAAGAGTTATTGCCCAAATTAGATGTGCAGTATAATGCATTAGGCAAAGGCTATCAAATGCAATCGACCCTTACAAAGGCTTCTATGTTTGAGAATAATTTTAAATATGGACTTAAATTCGAAATGCCTTTACTGCTTGGTCAAGGTCGCGGTGAGTATAGAAAAGCGACACTTAAAATAAAACAAACTGTGCTTGAGCAGAAACAAAAACAAGTAGCTGTTCAATTAAAAGTAAGAAATTACTATCAAGCTTATATGACTATCCAAAAGCAATTGAGTTTATTGAAAAGTCAGTTAGAAAATTATCGTCGTTTGTTTAATGCCGAAGAACAAAAATTCGACAATGGAGAGAGCTCTTTATTTTTGATAAATAGCCGAGAAAATAAAATATTGGAAACTGAAGTGAAGATCGCAGAAGTTACGGCCAAGTATTATAAAACAATTTATGCACTTCAATGGAGTGCTGGGTTGTTAGAATAAGATAAATTGTATCGATAAGCCTAGTTTGAATTTGCTGAGTTGTATTGCGGCAACGATAGTAGTGAAAAGCCCGCACCCCGAGAGGCATTCTAAACTTTTGTTTTGAATCCAAATTGTGTATGCCGATTCGGGGGAGGACTTGTAACGAATAGCGTGATTGCCGCCCAAAGAATCAAAAGACTATAGATGTTTTTTGTCTTCATGTTCATCGCCATAACCGGCCACGCCGCCACTTACGGCCATTTTCATGGCTTGTGACGGATTAATGTCAATGGGAGTGACATCATCTTTGTGCACGATAAATAAAAAACCGCTCACGGCATAAGAATGCGGCATATACACGGCTACATGATCTTGAAGGCCTAAGCGACCAAGTTCTTTTTGGGTGATAAAACCAATTTGAAATATTTCAGGGGAAGATCTCACCTTGACTAAAACTGGTTTGGTAAATTTCTTTTTGTCGCCCATGAAACTTTCAACCACATCCTTCACCGAAGTATAGATGTATTTAATAAAAGGAGTACGTTCAAGAATACCTTCGAAAAAATCGATTAAAAATTTCCAAACTAAAAAGGTGCTACCGAGCCAGCCAATGAGCACTAGGGAGCCAATGACAATAAAAAAACCAATGCCACGAGGCCAGTTTTCATTTTTTAAATCGAGAAAATCAAAAATCGAATACACAGCCCAAGCTGTAATAGCCAAAGGTGAAACTATGATTATGCCTTGAAAAAAATATTTTAATAATAACTGAGCTGCTTTGCGCATAGAACTTCATCAATTAAGGCACGAAGATATACATAAACATCTTTTGGTAGTGAGGAATACTTCAATGGAATTGAAACTCACGAAAACGTCGAGTTCTCTATTTCTTGTTCAAAGAGATTTGATTTACATTTGCGCTATGCAAGAAATCGTTGATAAAATTGAAAATTTCAAGAAAGAGATTGATGAGTTAATACCTTCGAATGCAGAAGAGTTAGAATCTTATCGAATCAGGTTTCTCGGATCAAAAGGTTTGGTGAAGGAGCTCATGAGTGAAATGAAGAATGTGTCTAAAGAACTTCGTAAAGATTTTGGGGCGCGATTAAATGAATTCAAGCAATTTGCCGAAGAAAAATATGATGCATACAAATTGCAGCATCAACCTTCATCCACAGTGAAAACTGTTCATGGTCCCGATCCAAGTTTGCCATCTCAGCTTTCAGAAACAGGCGCCAGGCATCCTATTCAAACAACCATGAATAAGATGGTGTCTATTTTTGAGAAAATTGGTTTTACTGTGGCGGATGGTCCTGAAATTGAAGATGACTGGCATAATTTTAATGCTTTAAATTTACCTGAAAACCATCCTGCAAGGGATATGCAGGACACATTTTATATTTCTAAAAATCCGGATTGGTTGTTACGAACCCATACAAGCAGCGTGCAAGTGCGGGTCATGAAAGAAGGAAAATTGCCGATACGTCAAATTTTTCCTGGACGTGTTTACCGAAATGAAACCATTTCTGCTCGAGCACATTGTTTCTTTCATCAGGTTGAAGGATTGTATATTGACGAAAAAGTGTCGTTTGCTGATTTGAAACAAACGCTTTATTATTTTGTGAAGGAGATGTTTGGTCCGGAAGTAAAAGTGCGTTTCAGGCCTTCTTATTTTCCGTTTACAGAGCCAAGTGCCGAAATGGATGTGAGCTGTTTTATTTGTCATGGCAAAGGATGCAATGTATGTAAGCATACAAGTTGGGTAGAAATTTTAGGTTGTGGCATGGTGCATCCGAATGTATTGAGTAATTGTGGTATTGATTCAGAAAAGTATAGTGGCTTTGCTTGGGGTATGGGGGTAGAAAGAACCACGATGATGTTACATGGCATTAGAGATATCCGTGTAATGTCTGAAAACGACTTGAGGTTTTTAGAACAATTTAAAGGAGTGGTGTAAAGAAGAATGAGGGGTAGAGCAAACTCAACTTTGTCTTTTAAAAATTATACAAAATCAAAATTATGTTGAGCCTTTTATTCTTCATCAATACGAAAGCATGATTTTAGTTACAGGCGCAACTGGTCTTTTAGGGCATCATTTGTTACAAGCTTTAGAAGCCAAGCAATTGCCCACAAGAGCTTTATGTAGAAAATTGGAAGGCTTGCCTACATTTAAATATATAGAATGGGTTCAAGCTGATATTGTAAATATATTGGAACTTGAAAGAGCCATGAAAGGCATAAGCCATGTTTATCATTGTGCAGCTATGGTGAGTTATGATCCGAAATTTCATCAAGAGATGATGCATGTGAACGTGGAAGGCACAGCCAATGTAGTGAATCTAGCTTTGGAATATGGCATAGCCAAAATGGTATATGTGAGTTCTATTGCCACCATGGGT
>CAZSUF010000053.1:17143-17671 GCA_964609875.1 uncultured Bifidobacterium sp. | reverse complement strand
AATTTACTTGAAGTAAAAAACCTCCACTTTGGAGGTTTTTTTTACAATTCTTTTACAATTAACATGAAAAATAATCGTAATTCCTTATTTATTTAAATAAATTAACCTTACCTTTGCACCTCTTAAAATAAATATGGGTAAACAACCACTGATAAAACAAGACGGTGTGATCACAGAAGCCTTAAGTAACGCAATGTTCAGGGTTCGTCTTGAAAATGGTCACGAGGTTATTTCCACCATTTCCGGGAAAATGCGGATGCATTACATTCGAATTCTTCCAGGAGATAAAGTAGGAATAGAGATGAGTCCATATGATTTGACAAGAGGAAGAATCATTTTATGATTTAAATAAAATTAAAAATGAAAGTAAGAGCAGCAATTAAGAAACGCAGTGCAGATTGCAAAATCGTTCGCAGAAAGGGCGTTTTAAGAATTATCAACAAAAAGAACCCTCGTTTTAAACAACGTCAGGGCTAGTTTTATTCAACAAATTGACAAAAAATATAAAAATTAAACTTTAGATGGCTC
>CAZSUF010000053.1:6511-17133 GCA_964609875.1 uncultured Bifidobacterium sp. | reverse complement strand
AAAAACAAAAGAGGCGAAATTGGACTAACCTATATATTTGGGATTGGTCGCACCACTGCACAAGGAATTCTTGAAAAAGCAGGGATCGATGTAAATAAGAAAGTAAAAGATTGGAATGACGATGAGCAAACTGCCATTCGTAATATCATCAATGCTGAATTCAAAGTTGAAGGTCAGTTACGTTCTGAAGTATCGATGAGCATCAAGCGTTTATTGGATATCGCCTGTTATCGTGGTTTACGTCACAGAAAAGGATTACCTGTTCGTGGACAAAGAACACGTACGAACTCTCGTACTCGTAAGGGACGTCGTAAGACAGTTGCTGGTAAGAAAAAAGCGGCTAAAAAATAAACAATGTAAAGATCACGTACTGATCTTTATTCAAATAAATTATCACAGAAAAGTATATAAACTCATATGGCAAAAGGAACACAACAAACCAGTGCAAAAGCAGCCGCCAAAAAAAGAATCGTTAAGGTTGACGCTCATGGCGATGTGCATGTAACGGCAAGTTTCAATAACATCATCATCGTGTACACAAACAAAAAGGGACAAGTAATCTCTTGGAGTAGTGCAGGAAAAATGGGATTCAGAGGTAGCAAAAAGAATACACCTTATGCAGCTCAGCTAGCTTCTTCAGATGCAGCTAAAGTAGCATTTGATGCAGGTATGAAAAAAGCTGATGTATTTATGATGCAGGACTTCGTAAAGTAGAAGTTTATGTAAAAGGACCTGGATCTGGGAGAGAAAGTGCTATTCGTGCTGTGTCTCAATCAGGTATAGAAGTTACTTCAATCTTTGATGTAACACCTTTACCACACAACGGATGTCGTCCGCCTAAGAAAAGAAGAGTATAGTCTAACAATTATTTATTATACCCGATTGAAATCGAAATTTGGATTTTAATATGAGTTCAGTCGGTTAACCTTAAAAAATCCACACATTAATTATGGCCAGATATACAGGACCAAAAACCAGAATTTGTAGAATTTTCGGAGAGCCTATTTTAGGGAACGGAAAATATCTAACAAAAAACAGCAACCCTCCGGGGATACATGGAGCCACCCGCAAAAGAAAACAATTGGGTGAATACGCCTTACAGCTTCGTGAAAAACAAAAAGCAAAATATACTTATGGTGTATTAGAGCGCAGATTCAGAAACACATTCGAAGAAGCCGTTCGTTTGAAGGGTGTAACCGGTGAAAACTTAATCCGCCTTTTAGAAGCACGTTTGGTTAACACAGTTTACCGTTTAGGTATTTCTGAATCTCGTCCAGGTGCACGCCAATTAGTATCACACAAGCATATCACTGTAAATGGTGAAGTTTGTAATATCCCTTCAGCTTTATTAAAGCCAGGTGATGTGATTGGTATTAAAGATAAGAGTGCCGCTAACCAGGCCTTAATTTCTCGTTTCCGCGGGAAGGATCCAAAAATCAATTGGTTAGATTGGAACGAAAAGAGCATGACAGGTGTGTATATGAATCACCCTGAGCGTGAAAATGTTCCTGAGAATATCAAAGAACAATTGATTGTGGAACTTTACTCTAAGTAATCCTTCCTTGTTGAATTAATTTCTTAATCACTTAAAAAATTGTAATTAAATGGCCATATTAAATTTCCAGAAACCAGATAAAATTGTACTTCAGAAAGCTAGTGAATTTGAAGGATTCTTCGAATTCAGACCTTTGGAGCCTGGTTTTGGTGTAACAGTTGGCAATTCACTTCGTCGTGTATTGTTAAGTTCACTTGAAGGATATGCAATTAGCAGCATCCGAATCGAAGGAGTCGATCACGAATTCTCTACGATTAAAGGTGTAACAGAAGATGTTACCGAAATCATTTTGAACCTTAAGCAAGTTCGTTTTAAAAAGAAAATTGACACTGATATTTCAAGCGAAAAACTTGAATTAATCATAAAAGGGAAAGAGCAATTCACAGCAGGTATGATCGGAGAAGTTACCAATAGCTTCGAAATCACGAACCCAGATTTAGTCATCTGCAACATGAATGCAAGTACCAACTTCAAAATAGAATTAAGCATTATCAAAGGCCGTGGTTATATTCCTGCTGATGATAACAAAGGTCGTGAATTAGCTGCAGGTTGGATTGCAACCGATAGTATTTTCACCCCAATCAAAAACGTAAAGTACACGATCGAGAATACGCGTGTGGAACAACGTACCGACTTCGAAAAATTAATTCTTGAAGTTAGCACTGATGGAACTATTCACCCTGAAGATGCAGTAAAGCAAGCTTCACGTATCATGATTCAGCATTTGATGTTGATCACTGATGAGAACATTACTTTTGATACAGGTATCTCTGAAAAACATGATGTAGTAGATGAGCAAACGCTTAAATTACGTCAAATCTTGAAAACACCTCTTGAAGATTTAGATCTTTCTGTACGTGCCTTCAACTGTTTGAAAGCTGCTAAAATCAATAGCTTAAGCGAACTTGTTCAGTATGAGCAAGACGAATTAATGAAATTCAGAAACTTTGGTCAAAAGTCTTTATCTGAAATCGAGCAAGTATTGATCGATCGTGGATTAGGATTTGGTATGGACCTTTCAAAAATTAACTTAGATGACCTTTAATAGGGTGATCAACAAAAATCAGTAACATGAGACACGGTGTAAAAATTAATCATTTAGGGCGTAAAACCCCACATAGAAAAGCCTTGCTAAGAAACCTTTCTAGCGCGCTTATTCAACATAAACGTATTGTAACTACTTTGGCTAAAGCAAAAGCTTTACGCGTATTTATCGAGCCATTATTAACTAAAGCTAAAACAGACGATTCAAACTCTCGTCGTGTGGTTTTCAGTTATCTTCAAGATAAAGAAGCTATCAAAGAATTGTTTGGAACCATCAGCAACAAAATTGGTGATCGTCCAGGTGGTTATACAAGAATCATCAAATTAGATCGTCGTTTAGGTGATGCCGCTGATATGGCCATGATCGAATTAGTTGATTTCAACGAAATTTATAACGCTAAAGGAACTGTAGGCGAAGAGAAGAAGAAAACGCGTAGAAGTCGCTCTGCAAAGAAAGCAGACCCTAAAGCTGCTGCACCAGTAGCTGAAGAAGCTGCTCCAGTTGAAGAAACACCGGTTGCAGAAGCTCCTGTAGTAGACGCACCTATTGCTGAGGCACCAGAAGCTGAAACTCCAGCCACAGACGCTCCAGAAGAACAAGCCATACTCCTCCTCCGAATCGGCTATAAGCTGTCAAGTATGATGAAATAAGGTGAAGCCTCTCGGAGTGCGGGGTATCCGCTCTATCGTTGCCACAATACAACTGGGTGGTTCAAAGGAACATGATAAAAAGATAGTTAGTTTTGAGTTTCTAATGATATGCGAAAAACTACCCAATTATTACTAAGAAACACAGATGAAATATCTATATCGGTTTATGGCTATAAGCAAGCAGGTTTCCTAAGGATAATTATAAAAATTCCAAGCGTCAAAACTAATTGCCTGATGAAAAGAACTTGACAGATGCTTACCTGCTCGTATATTGTAGCTGTTGGCCTTAGTGCTGTTATGCAATTTCTTTTTCTGTTTTTAAAGACTTTCGTTTGCTACTTTTATTTTGTTTCTCTTTTAGTTGTTTGATAAAAGCACTAATAGCAGATTGTTCTTCTTTTGTCAATGGTTTATCCTGTCCACCAATAAAATCTACATCTAATTCTTTGGATTTAGTTTTCATATTGGAAAAATTGGGTTTTTGAAAAGGATGACACGTTGCCTTCGTGTCCACGTTTTCAATTGAGTTAGTCTGTTTGTCTATGATAAAATCAAGCCCAATTTTCAGCTCTTTTTTCATTCATTAAATTTACAAAAATTTTGTCTCACTTACAAATATTATGTCAGTCGAATTCGTTTTGGAGCGTTTCGGATAGCCATCTGCAATTTGTTGTGCCGTGCCTGTTGCAGCGAGCCAATCACTTATTTGAAGATAGGTTGAGCTCACTTTGGTATTATTTTTTTGAACCTCTATCAAATGCCTTTTGGTATCTAAGGTTTGAAAATTAAAGAGCGCACCATCGGTAGTTTCTGTGAGTGACACTTGAAGTTTACCACGATATTGTTGATCTATATACAAATCATATTCGCTCCCATCATTGGTTTGTTTATAGTTTGGTTTGAGTACATAAAATCCAACACGAGTTTGGGTGTTTTTTGGTTTTTGGCATGAGCTGAATAGGCCTGCGGCAATGAATAAAATTAAAAGGGTGGTTCTCATAAAAATTGTTTTTTTGAAAACGAAGGTTGAATGATTTTATTGTGGAGTGAAAGAGTTTATAAATTTTCAACTTCATATTTCTAACTAACTAAGTTATACATAGTGACTTAAAAGCAAATGTACTATAAGTCACATTTTCATACTATTGTAAGATGAATATTCAGACTACAATTGGTTTGCGTATAAAGGAAATACGCACCGATAAAAATCTTACACAAGAGGCTGTGGTTGATTTCATGATTTAGTGAAATAGATAATACCTATAAACTTGCAAGTAGCAAACAGGTAACATAATACTTACGAAGGCGCAGCTTCGAAGAGTGTGCATAAGCCTACTTTGCTTTCTTCAATTTGCAATGAAATGATTTGGTTTGATAAAAATACCATTCAATGACAATAGTATTAGATAAAAAAATACCAATAAAAAAGGCAAAAGCTCAAATCAATGCACTTCAAAAAAAGAAGCAATTTGACCCATATCAATTTTTAGGAAAAATAAAAAAATGGGGTAAAAGTGGTGTTGAATATCAAAAAATGATGAGAGATGAATGGTAGAATTTTAGCAGACACGAATATACTTGTAGAATTATTGAATGGCAATGAACGAGTTTAAAACAATTCCAATAAACCATAACTATTTGAGTTCATTAAATCAACTATCAATTGTTTGCTTTGTATTAAAACATCTACAATAAACTTGTTATGCTGGTTTCCTGTTTTAAGTAATACAACTTTAGGAGGAGTACCGAGCAGATTAAGCAGGTTAATGAAATCTTCATCATTACTTACAATAATATAATTATTTTCTTTTGCAAATTCCCATATGACAGTATCTTTTGCCATATACGCTATTACAAAATCTACATGAGCTACATCGTCAAAATAAGGTTTCAGTAAACTGACTATCCGCCAAGACAAATTTGCATCAAGTAACAATTTCATTATGCAGCAACCATTTTTATCATTTGCTCTCGATTCGCTGCAAAAGCTAATGCTGCATGAATATGTTCTAATTTCAATTGAGGATAATCCTCCAATATTTCTTCGTTACTCATGCCCGAGGCCAACCATTGTAAGATATCCGAAATCGCAATGCGGGTTCCTATTATGGTAGGTTTCCCAAATCTAATTTCAGGATTCAATTGTATATATTGAGCAAATTCCATTGTGTAAAGTTAAGAATTTTCAATGAATTCAACTATTCTTTGAAAAATAGTTTGAACCTATACATTCAACAAGAGTGCTAGATTTGATGCGTTTTTTAAGATGGTACCTTTGAAGAGAGGTCAAACATAATCACTTTTCTCTACTGAAAAATACCAAAGGTGGCATAGCTTATGTGGGTCAAATTTTTAAATGTAAAACCATTTTTATAATTATCTATTTGCAGTGAAGTGCCCGATTTTGTTTCACATTTTCCTAGTTGAAGATAGGTAGAGCTTACAAGGGTATTTCCATTCATTACTTGTATCTCATGTCTGTTGGCAAAAAACTGTTTTTATTTTTTGAAGCTGAGTTTGAATACTTTATTAAGCTACTTTGTGCTGTTCGCTATGCATGGCATACTCTGCTATCACGGCTAATGCTCAGGGTCATTTTCTTTATTCAGTAGATTGAATACAAGTTATGCATAGTGACTTAAAAGCAAATGTACTATAAGTCACATTTTCATACTATTGTAAGATGAATATTCAGACCACCATTGGCTTGCGTATAAAGGAAATACGCACCGATAAAAATCTCACACAAGAGGCTGTTGCATTTAAGGCAGAGATAGACCACACATTCATGAACCATGTAGAAAATGGGAAAAGGAATGTATCAGTAGAAACTAAATAGAATATTTTTAATACAAGATGATTTTGTTTATATATATTAGCACAGCATAAAAATGACTTGTTAAAGGAATTGATAAATTATTCCATTAGTAAATTTATTAAATAATGAAAAGGATAGAAGTTGTTGCAGGTGTTATAAAATTCAAGAACAAAATTTTATGTGTACAAAGAGGTGAAAGTAAGTTGCAATATATATCCAAAAAATATGAGTTTCCAGGTGGAAAAATTGAAGAAGGCGAAACAAAAGAAAATGCATTGATTCGAGAAATTCAGGAAGAGTTAAATATGAAAATATCCATTTCAAAAGAATTTATGACCGTGGAACATCAATATCCAGATTTTTATTTAGTAATGCATACATTTATGTGTGATGTGAAAACCGAAGAGCTCACGCTTAATGAACATTTATCTTATGAGTGGTTATGTCTGTCTGAACTTAATAAACTTGATTGGGCAGCAGCAGATGTTCCAATAGTAAATAAATTAGTAAGGAATGGATAAGTTAATTCAAAATTTTAATTATAGTTTACAAACAGGTTATATAGATAAAAATATTTTATCTGACTCAAGATATCAGCCAGAATTGCTTGTAAATCAAAAGAACCCGCCTAAAAAAGTACTTTCAACAATTATTCATGAATTTGAAAATTGTACTGAATTTTCTATATCTGTAGCATTTGTTACTACAAGTGGGGTAGCTACTATAATCAACAAATTAAAAGAACTAGAAAGCCGAGAAATCAAGGGGAAAATTCTAGTTTCTCAATATTTAAACTTTACACAACCTGAGGCACTAAAAAGATTATTAAAGTTTAAAAATATAGATTTGAGAATTGCCACAACAGGCAATGCACATTCAAAAGGGTATATTTTTAAAAATAATGAGCATTATAATTTAATTGTTGGTAGTAGTAATTTAACAGCACAAGCATTAGCAACTAATAAAGAATGGAATATAAAAGTTTCTGCATTAGTAGAAAGTGGAATAGTTGATAAAGTCTTAAATGAATTTCAAAGTGATTTTGAAAAAGCAACTCCTGTTACAAAAAAATACATATTAGAATATGAGGAAATTTATCAAAATCAGTTTCTTATTAATAAGAAAAATGTTCTTGAATTACCAATAGAACCAGAAAAAGTAATAACACCCAATGCAATGCAAATTGAAGCATTGGAAAATTTAAAAAATTTACGAGAAGATAAGAATAACAAAGCACTTATAATTTCTGCTACCGGTACAGGAAAAACATATTTATCTGCTTTTGATGCAAAAGAGTTTAATCCAAAGAAGTTATTATTTGTAGTTCATAGATTAACAATAGCAGAAAATTCATTAAAAACTTTTGGGAATAATAAAACAATGGGTTTGTATTCAGGTGATAAAAGAGATTTGAATTGTGATTTTGTATTTTCAACTATCCAAACAATTTCAAAGTCAACACACCTAGAAAATTTCTCTAAAGAATATTTTGATTATATAATTATAGATGAAACTCATAGGTCTGGTGCTGATTCTTATTTGCGATTAATAGAATATTTCAAACCTAAATTTCTTTTAGGTATGACCGCAACACCAGAAAGAACAGATTGTAATGACATCTTTCAAATATTTGATCACAATATTGCTTATGAAATAAGACTTAATAGAGCAATGGAGGAAGAAATGCTAAGTTCATTTCATTATTATGGAGTAACAGATTTAATAATTGAAAATAATGAGGTTGATAAAAAAACTGATTTTAATTTATTAGTGTCAGATGAAAGAGTAAACAGAATAATCGAACAAGCAAATTTTTACGGAAGTGATAATGGAATAACCAGAGGTTTAATCTTTTGCTCAAGAAAAGAGGAAGCAGTGGAACTTTCTGCTTTACTTAATTTGAAAGGATTCAATACCGTTGCATTAACAGGTGATAGTTCTGAAGAAGAAAGAGCCAAAGCGATTGAAAAACTAGAATCAGAAGATTTAAGAGAGAAGCTCGACTACATTCTTACAGTTGATATTTTCAACGAAGGGATTGATATTCCAAAAATCAATCAAATCATAATGCTACGACCTACGGCATCACCAATCATATTCATTCAGCAATTAGGCAGAGGATTAAGAAAAGTGGATGGGAAAAGCTATGTAACCGTAATTGACTTTATCGGCAACTATGAGAACAATTATTTAATTCCAATAGCACTGTACGGCGACACTTCATACAATAAAGATTCAATAAGAAAATTAGTCACAGAAGGTAGTCGAATGATTCCAGGTTCCTCCACCATTAATTTTGATGAGATAACCAAAGAGAGAATATTTCAGTCAATTGATTCCGCGAACATGCAGTTATATGCTGATTTGAAAAAAGACTACAATTTATTAAAATTCAAATTAGGCAGAATTCCAATGATGATGGATTTTATTGAGCATGGCTCAAGAGATCCTTATTTATATATTCTAAATTCTAACTCGTATTACAATTTTATCTTGCGAGCTGATACCGAATACAAGTCAGATTTATCTGAAACACAAATTAAACTGTTGGAGCTATTTTCCAAAGAAATAAATAATTCAAAAAGAGTTGAGGAAAGTTTAATAATCAAATTATTAATTGAAGCTGGAAGCCTATCCTTAAAGGGTTTGAAAGAAATAGTTTTAGAAAAATATCATTACGTCATTTCTGACGAAACAATTAATTCCTGTGTTTCAAATTTGAATTTTGAATTTATAAGAGAAAAAAAGGAGGGGAAATTGCTTTCAGCAAAGGAGATTTATGATTTGAATGTGATAAAAATTGAAAATGAGAAATTTGTCTTTTCCAGTAGGTTTGTTTCATGCTTAAACCAAGAAAATTTTAAAAAATTTCTAATTGATTCTACTGAATACTCTATTTATGAATTCGATAAATTGTTTAACGCTGAAAATTGGCATAATGGGTTTGTACTTTATAGGAAATACTCGCGAAAAGATGTCTTTAGGATATTGAATGTGTCCGAGAATCCTGTTGCTCAAAATGTGGGGGGCTATTTAGTAAGTCCTGACAATACACATTGTCCAATTTTTGTAAATTATCATAAAGAGGAACATATTTCTGAGTCAACAAAATATGAGGATGAATTTGTAAATAATAAGGAATTTGATTGGATGTCAAAATCAAATAGAAACTTAAATAGTAAAGATGTTCAATCTATTCTAGGCAAAAATGGCCCTATACGTTTACCATTATTTATCAAAAAAAATAATGATGAAGGATTGGATTTTTACTATATGGGTGAGATAAGTCCAGAACTGAATCAGGTTCAACAAACAATGATGAAGGATGATACAGGTAAACAAATTTCAGTGGTAAAAATTCGTTTCAATTTGAAAAATCCTGTTTCAGCTAACTTGTATAACTATTTACAAGAAAAGGGTCAAGTTATAGAGTCAAACTCTGTTAAGAAAAAGAATATTGCTTCATTAGAAGAAACAAAAAATGGAGAACAAAAGTTAATTAATCCGATTCCTCTTTATGATTTTTATGCTGCTGCCGGTCCGTTTAGTGAAATGCAATCAAATAATGATTTCACCATGATCGAAGGTCCAGATAATATTAATGTAAGCAATGACTACTTTGCATGTAGAATCATTGGAGAATCAATGAATAGAGTAATCCCAAATGGTTCGATATGTTTATTTAAAATATATAGCGGGGGAAGCCGAAATGGAAAAATTGTATTGATTGAAAACATTGATATTCAAGACCCAGATTTCAAGTCAGCTTTTACTATTAAGACCTATTTTAGTGAAAAGAAGGTTTCCAATGAAGATTGGAGGCACACTTCAATTGTGTTAAGACCAAATTCTTATGACTCCTCTTATAAAGATATACTTCTTAATGAAGAAAATGCCTCCACTATGAGAATTGTAGGTGAATACGTTCAGATATTGAATGAAATATAGAAATAAATGCCCCCTTACTCAAGTGGTTTCGCATTTCAAATGCGTAGGCTAGACTTAAAATTAAAATCGTAATAATGATGGCCTTGGACCAAAACTTCGTTGGCTTTGTGAAAGCGCAAATCAAAAGCACTTGAATCATTAAGGCTAAGATAAAAGAAGAGATTAATAGGTATATAATCTCAGATTTCTTCAGAAAACTTTTCCGAGATAATGTCTCATAAATCTGAAAAAGCAATAAGGCAGACAGCGTCTGCTATATTCACATTATGTTGGTCTCACTAGTTGAGGAACTAATTTGGTAAAGGTTTTTCAAAAGGAAACTTTGAGTTAATATGGAAATTCTATTTAACCTATAAGATTGCGAAAACACCGTTTTCGCAAAGTATTAGTTAGCAGCAAAACCCAAAAATCGCTGGTAAGATTGAAACGGTTAGAAAGTAATCTACTGACTTTATTTTAGATTTTAATAAGAGTAATTTAGCTTCTCGCAAGACTATTTTAGATTTTAATAAGAGCGTTTTAGCTTCTCGCATGAGTATTTTAGATTTTAATATAAGTATTTTAGATTCTTACAATAATATTTTAGATTCTGGTAAGTGTGTTTTA
>CAZSUF010000053.1:0-6501 GCA_964609875.1 uncultured Bifidobacterium sp. | reverse complement strand
GCTATTTTATTTTATAACAAAGTTTCTTCACATGGTCATGGTGCAAGCGTCCCGCTTGTTCCTCAAATGTTCAAGCGTCTCGCTTTAGCATGAGATAGAAAATTCAATATCTTTGATTTATCAGTTGTAAGAGCAAGATTTGTATCAAATGGTGCAAGCGTCCCGCTTGTTCCAAAAATTTTCAAGCGTCCCGCTTTCATAGGATATTGAAAATGCAATATCTTTGATTTATGAGCAGGAAGTATAAGATTCGTGATAATGAGCAGGCTTATTTTGTCACATTTACAGTGATCAATTGGATTGATGTGTTTATTCGAAATGAATACAGGGAATTGTTTATAGAGAGTTTGAAATATTGTCAGCAACATAAAGGCTTACAAATTTATGCATGGTGCTTAATGACAAGTCATGCACATTTAATTATTTCCTCCAATAGCGAGATGCCTCTCTCTGGAATAATTCGTGATACAAAAAGTTATACTTCAAGACATATTCGAAAATTAATTGAAGATAAAGAGGCTGTAGGAGAAAGTAGAAGAGATTGGATGTACGGGATGACGAAACACGCTGGTATTCAAAATGGGAAAAATCATGATTTTCAATTTTGGCAACAACATAATCATCCTGTAGTACTTGATAACCCATTTATCATCGACCAAAAAATACAATAAATCCATAATAATCCCGTACTAGCAGGCTTTGTAAATAAACCTGAAGATTGGAAATATAGTAGTGCGATAGATTTTACAACTGACGGAATGGGGCTATTGGATTTGGCGGTTATTTAATTTGAACATCGTGTTATTTTCGTTAATAGCGGGACACTATTAATTAGTAGGAACAAGCGGGACGCTTGCACCATTTTAAATAGATTTTACAACTGACGGCATTGGGTTTTTGGAATTGGCAATTAACTATATTGAAGTTTGTAATATTTTCGCTCATAGCGGGACACTATTAATTAGTAGGAACAAGCGGGACGCTTGCACCATTTTAAGTCGGAATTGTGCTTTTGGATTTGGCGATTATCTAACTTGAAACAAAGTATTATTTTCGTGTATAAAGGGACGCTTGCATTAAGTTAATTCATGTACATTGTTTATGGGGTTATATTTACTTTATTGTAAAGTTTGGAGGTGTCAAGTATAGCTTGAATACGATCTGGATTTAAATATCTCTTCCTTGTAGGATTGTTAGAGCCGCCCCAATTATCATTGTTTAAATTGACTCTGACTTCATTACTCCATGCTAAAAGTTGATACCCTAAATTATGCATAATAGTAATCACATCAGTATTAGATTCATACTTATCCATTTGCTTTATGGAAAGATGTAAGAAGGCTAATTTGATGAAGTATGCAAACGATTTTAAATTGAAAGTAGCGATATGTGCCAACTCATGTCCGAGTACACCGACTTGTGCATTGAAGCTTAATTTTGATAAAAGTATAGATTGTATATGTTTATTAGTTTGACTACTTATGATGACAATGTATATTCTGTTTTTCTTTTTTTTAAGCATACTCAACAAGGATATGTGTGTCGATAATAGGGATTTATTATTTTTATATTTGAAGATTATATTTACTTTGTCTAATTCAGGATAATGACTCAATGCAACTTTTGTTGCCTCTTCAAACTGCGGAAGTATTGTTTTGTTTTTTAAATTTGGATCCAATTTTACATCACTCAAAACTGATTCTTTGGGGTAAGATTTACATGGATGTTGCGCTTGACATTTGTATCCTATTAAAATCAAAAATAGAAAGACATTAAAACGCTTCAGCATAAACAATATATAGACCTTTTGAATCTTTTGTACAGCCATAATCTATTCGGAGATTTGTATTTTCTTTTTTGTTTATTTTTATACGAAGTCCCATTCCATAATTGTAATGAATTCGATTAGACTTAAAATCTTTTATCTCATGAGCTACCTCGCCAAGGCCACTGAAAACAGCGAAGCCAATACGCTTATAAATGGGTAGTCTAAATTCATTTTGGATTACAATGGAGTTATTATCTCTTAATCGCCCCCTATAATATCCTCTGAGGAAACGAGCGCCGCCTAATTCGGGTAACATTCTGAACGGGACTTGACCAACAGTAAATTCACCATGAATATTTGCATTCCAGACAAGCTTATCAAACAATGTTATATACTTTCTTATGTCTACACTATAGGCGTAAAACTGATAGACCCTATTCCATTTATTTCTATAATCGATATAATGCAAATCAACGAAATGTCCTTTGGCAGGGTTTAAAGGGTTGTCTCTATTGTCAATTGTAAGTGCTAACCCGATGCCTTTAGATTGATATCCCATAGTTCCGTATATCTCTTGTTTTAATAAAATAGGCATTATGTCTATATCTTCATTGTACATGCTTTGACAATGAAATATAAAACCACCAAAAATATTCTTATGTATTTTATATAAGAATTTTGTTTTGAATTTGATCAGTTCAAAAGATATTGAGGCAAATGTATCGGGGCTTGTTTCATTTCCAAGTCCAAAGAACAGTTCTGGAAATTTGCTGTAATCTATTGACCCGGATATAAAATATTTGTTTTTGTTAATCCAGAAGTTAAAGTCATTTTCAAAAGAAAATTGCTTATTCAATGAAAGAGTCACATAAGTTTGGGCATTGGATTTTCTGGTTATGGTATCATCATTAAGTTTGAAAAATGAATACATACTTCCTCCAAAGCCAATATTTGTTTCGGGGGTATAAAAGGCAGAAGGTAAAAATTGAATTTGAATTGAATTCGTGCTATCGTCCGAATTTGCATATAACATTTGACTGCCTATGGACAATAAACAGCAAACTAATATTTTTTTTAGGTTTATATAGCGGTGTGACACTCGTAAACATGTAGACGCCTTTAATTGGTTTTCATTACATTTTTTTTATTTTAATCAGGACGCTTGCACCATTTTAAGGCGGAATTGGGCTCTTGGATTTGGCGATTATCTAATTTGAAGGTTGTGTTATTTTCGTTTATAGCGGGACGCTTGCACCATTTGATTAGAGCTTGAAGTTTGTACTATTTAAGTGTATATCATGTTCTTATGCGTCATGTAAAAAGAAAAAAATTACACGAAAAAAATTGTTTATTTTTGATGAAAATAATATTAGATGACTACTGATTTGACAATTGAAACAAAGAAAATTGAACTTATTCAATGGCTTTCAACAACAGAGGATTTGAATATTATAGATAAGGTTTTGGACTTGATGATATCTGAGAGAAAGAAAGATTGGTGGGTGAACACTTCTAATTCAGAAAGAATATCTATTGAAAAAGGAATTAGTGATGCTGATAATGGAAAATTAAACGCACATGCAAAAGCGAGAGAAATTTATGGAAAATGGCTATGAAATTCTCTGGACTGACCATGCACTTGATGAATTAAACTCTACTTTTGAATATTTGAATGAAAATTTTACAGTAAGAGAACTAATAAATCTTTCCAAAGAAATAGAAAATGTTACCTATTTAATTTCCAAAAATCCATTTTTATTTCAAGAATCTAATATTAAAAAGGGTGTTAGGAAAGCGGTAATAATGAAATTTAATTCTATGTATTATCGAATTGAAGAAGGTAAAATTCAAATTCTCTCTTTCTTTTCAAATAGACAAGATCCAAACTATCTAAAGTTGTAGAAATGAGCGCCGCGCATGGTGCAAGCGTCCCGCTTGTTCCAGAAATTTTCAAGTGTCCCGCTTTAGGATGATATTGAAAATCCAATATCTTTGATTTATGAGTTGGAAGAGCAAGATTCGTATTGAGGAAAAGGATTATTTTGAAGTATTTGCGATTATCAAATAGATAAAATTTTAGTTTTCTAAAAATAAGTGTTTACTGCAAATTCAAATTGTTGGATATACATTTCCTTAAAAACAGAAATATTATTTTGCTCGTAAAAAAGAAGCAACGCCATTTTATATTCTACTGAATCTACAGTTCGAAATGAGATGGGACAATACTGATGATGGATTAATAGGGCATTGCTTATGATTCTGGCGGTTCTTTTATTGCCATCAGTAAAAGGTTGAATATAAGAAATCAATGCAAGGGCTAAAAGTGATTTTTCAAAGATACTTTCCTTGGTATTAATCAGTGAGCACATAGCTTCCAATGCTTCCTTCAGTTGAAAAGTATTGTCTAACGGTCTATAATTTGTACCTGAAATACCGACTCTGCTTTTTCGAATATTTTTATCAATATCTAATTCCTTTACGAGTAGATGATGTATATCTTCAATGCAAGCCACAGAAATAGGATGAACATAATCTGGATGAACAATAATAAAATCTAGCGCATCTTTGTGGTTGAGTAACATGGTGGCTTCATCTTTGGTTTTGCCTGAAGCAGTTTCTTTGTCTTTCAAAAGTTTTTCGGTTTCAAGCAATGAATAGGTATTTCCCTCTATCTGCGATGATTTCCAGCTTAAATCTATGGCAAGCCTTTCCAATTCTTTTTTATAGACTGATGGAGGTAATTGCGAAATATTTTGTCTGTAGGTTTCTTGCAATTGATTTAATTTAGTTTCCTCTGCTTGATTGAATAAATTTATTTTAGGTAAAATCTCATGTATAAGTTTAAAGTTGAATTGCTCAATAACTTCTCTCTCATCTATTTCCTTTTTAAAATATTGATGTATGCTTTCTGGTGAAATAACCATATAGGCAGGTGAAAGATTGTATTTTGTTGCTTTACTGTTTCCACTTGATACGATATAATTTTGGGCAATTAATTGCTGAAGTATACGTTTTGTAGTAGCATAACTATTATTAGATAATACCTGCTCATGAATTTGTTTGGAAGATAAATCTTGATTTTTTTTTAAATAATCAAGTATTAATTTTTCATTGATTGACATTAATCTTGTTTTATAGCTCATAAAAATACAATTTATGGCTCATATTGTAACCATTTTGAGCCAGAAATAGATTTGTTTTAAGCTACAAATTGGGCATCACATTGTGTAAGCGTTCATCACATGGTGCAAGCGTCCCGCTTGTTCTTGAAATATACCATTGTCTCGCTTTACCAAGTTATTGAAATTATGATACAATAATTTTATGAGCAGGAAGTTTTAAATTCGTGATCATGAGCAGGCTTTTTTGTCTTACATGTCGAGACGCTTACACTTTTTTATATTTTATCATATTTTTCGATTCAAAACGAGTAAAAACATAATATAATTCGTTTTGATACGAAAAAAATTATGAATTTGCTCACATGGTGCAAGCGTCCCGCTTGTTCCTAAAATTTTCAAGCGTCTCGCTTTAGCATGATATTGACATTTTTGGCGCACCACCCAACAACAAGAAGTGGATTATATAGAAGAACGAAATGGGATATTGGATGCATTTGAATTTAAATTTTCCGACAATAAACGTGCTCGTTTGCCTTTGACTTTTGCAAAGGCATATCAAGATCATACATTTAATGTATTTACTTCTTCCAACTATGCAGAATTCGTTCAGAAGCTTGAAACGCCCTAGACTTATCAATTATTTTTTTCAGCCTCCCAAAAAGGAAAATAATTATGCCATTGCAGCGGATATCTGAATATCATTTTTTCCATGCTTTGGGTATAATCTTTTAATACTTCAGGAATATCCTTTTTGCCTCCTGAATATATTTTCCCTTCTGAAGCAAAAAAATGAAAATGCTTTACACCTTCTTTCATCGCGAAAACAAACGATACCGGGGCTTGAAAGGTGGTGGCTAAAACAAATGGGCCAATAGGAAATAGGGCAGCAGAGCCCATTAAATTTCCTTCTATGGTTCTGTTGCCTTCAACAAAACGATCGGCATGTATGCATACAAATTCATTTCGTTGTAAGGCCGCATTAATTTCATAAATATGGCTGATATCATTTTTTATCACAATCACATTGAAACTTCTTTCTCTCACGCCATCTAAATATGATTTGATTTTTTCATGCTCCCCATCATACATCACAATATTGATCTTAGTTTTTAATCTTTTTAGTAAATGACCCGCAGCTTCCCAATTTCCTAAATGAGCACTAATCAATAAGCCACCTTTGCCTTGCAGGGCAATTCTATCCAAACTATCTCCGCCTTCATGATTGACAGTAAATGGACTCGGTACTCCACTCATTATATCTACTTTGTCGATAATAGATCGACCTAAATAATTAAAATTTTGATAGATAGCTAATTTAGTGCGTAACCAATTAAAGCCAATTCGTTGTTGAAAATAATAACCAAGTGATTTACCTGCTTTTCCAGGAAAGAAAAAATAATATAAGGTGACGAAACGCAGTAAGGCGTAAGCAGGAAAAATGCCTGCTGTCTTGAGTATGGTAATAAATATTTTGTATCCTAATTGGCTACCCCTTGAGCTTCCCCAGGCTGACATTATGCGGCGCTTTTCTCAGAAACTTTTTCTTCAATATAATTATAGAAATCGCTCATAGTAACCATTTTCTGAAAATCTTCAGGTTTCACCTTGAAT
>CAZSUF010000052.1:15963-17678 GCA_964609875.1 uncultured Bifidobacterium sp. | reverse complement strand
GGATTGCAGTGAAAAGCCCGCATCCCGAGAGGCTTTGCGACACTTGAATCTTTTCGACTTTTGATAGCCGATTCGGGAGAGGACTTGGAACGAAAAGCCTGTGTGCCGCCCAAAAAAAAAGACACCCCTAAAGGTGCCTTTATACATGTAAAAATTTTGAATTAAGCGTTTTGCAACAATTTAGGTGCAGCGGCCAAAATTTCATCATTAGCTTGTGCAGCATATTTTTCGAAATTCTTTACGAACATCGCAGCTAAATCATACGCTTTTCTGGTGTATTCGTCTTTGTCATTCCATGTGGTTTCAGGAATTAATAATTCTGAAGGTACACCTGGACAGCTTGTAGGCATCTCGAAACCGAACACTGGATGAGTTTTATATTCTACCTGATCTAATTCACCTTGCATAGCCGCAGTGATCATAGCTCTTGTGTAACTTAATTTCATTCTATTCCCCCCACCTTAAGGTCCACCGCTCCAACCTGTGTTCACCAAGTAAACTTTTACATCAGGATGCTCATCTAATTTTTTGGCTTATAATTCTGCATATTTTGTAGGATGTTAAGGCAAAAAGGCTCTTCCGAAACAAGCACTGAAGGTAGCTTGTGGTTCAGTAACACCTACTTCTGTACCTGCTACTTTAGCTGTATAACCACTGATAAAACTATACATAGCCTGACCTTTGCTCAATCGAGAAATAGGAGGTAAAATACCGTAAGCATCACAAGTTAAGAAGAAGATATTTTTAGGGTCGCCGCCAATACTTGGTTCTTTTGCATTAGAAATATGATCGATCGGGTAGGCCACACGGGTATTTTCAGTAATGCTGCAATCTGCGAAATCTACTGTATGAGTTCCAGGTAAATAGTTTGTGTTTTCAACTAAAGCATTTGCTTTGATAGCTGCATAAATTTGTGGTTCTTTTTCTTCAGTTAAATCGATACATTTTGCATAACATCCGCCGTCAAAATTAAATACAGAACCATTGTCCCAACCATGCTCGTCGTCTCCGATTAATTTTCTGTTAGGATCGGCACTCAACGTTGTTTTGCCTGTTCCACTTAATCCGAAAAACAACGCTACATCGCCGTTTACGCCTTCATTGGCAGAGCAATGCATACTAAGTACGCCTTTTTCGTGTGGTAAAACATAATTTAATACACCAAAAATTCCTTTTTTCATTTCACCTGTATAGGCGCTTCCACCAATAAGAATAACTTTTTTAGTGAAATTAACGACAGTAAAATTGGCTTGTCTTGTACCATGATAGGCTGGATTAGCTTCAAATCCTGGTGCTTGAATGATAGTCCACTCTGGGGATTGACTCATTATTTCGGCCTCTGTTGGGCGAAGGAATAAATCATAGCAAAACAAGTTAGCCCAAGGATATTCATTAATCACACGAATATTTAAACGATGTTTTGGATCAGCACAAGCGTAAGCATCGCGCGCCCAAATTTCTTTACCGCTTAAGTAGGCAGTAATATCCTTATATAACAAATCAAAAGATTCTGGTGAAATGGCGATATTAATATCACTCCAATCGACACTATTTTCTGTATGACTATCTTTAACTGTGAGTTTGTCTTTAGGTGAGCGACCTGTAAATTTTCCAGTATTCACAGCTAAAGCACCCATATCTGTGATTGTACCTTGCTTTAGATCTACAGTTTGTTTTGTTAATTCTTCGGGGCTTAGATTCCAATGAATCATAGA
>CAZSUF010000052.1:13749-15953 GCA_964609875.1 uncultured Bifidobacterium sp. | reverse complement strand
ATACCTTATAGTTTTAGGGTGCAAAGATAAATGTACAATCTACAAATTTTAATGATTATCATCATATTTTGTTAACATCATTCTACCCAAGATGTTTTATTTTGATGTTTAAACATATAAATTGATTGTGTGACTTGTAAGGAATCAAATAAAAGCATACAGAAACGTGAAAGGCATTGATATTGATCATGTTAATTTCAAAAAATAGGCTGATGCTATTTTGATAATGTTGTGATTTCTTTATAGAAAAATATGATATCAATTAAGTTGATTCAAGTAACTTGCGAACGATTTATACATTTGCGTCAAATCCAATACATGTCTTCAGCCATACAACTTCAAACTCTTTCAAAATCTTTTAAAGCTGTGGATGATTTAAGTTTTGAAGTTGAACTAGTTGACATTTATGGTTTTTTAGGTCCGAACGGCTCTGGGAAAAGCACTACACTTAGAATGATTATGGGACTTATTAAGCCCACATCAGGTGTCATTAGCCTGTTTGACAAATCCATATCGACACACCGACACGAAGTGATGAGCAAAGTAGGTTGTATCATAGAGAAGCCTGATTTTTATGGCTACTTAACGGCACTAGATAATTTAAGGCTTTGCGCAAGGGCTCATCAATTAAAATTCTCTGATAAGAATTTTGCCGATTTATTTTACAAAGTAGGATTATCTGGCAGAGAAAATGACAAAGTAAAAAATTACTCACATGGCATGAAACAAAGACTTGGGTTAGCTCAAGTTTTAATACATGATCCTTCTTTAATTATTTTAGATGAGCCTAATACGGGTTTAGATCCTCAAGGCATCATTGATTTAAGAATGTTGTTGATGGATTTGAATAAAGAACATGGCAAAACGATCATCTTTTCGTCGCATATCTTGAGTGAAGTTCAACAAATGTGTTCGAGCATGCTCTTAATTCATAAGGGAAAAAGAATTGCACAAGGGAAAGTAACTGATTTACTTTCGATGGAAAATTTACATGTACGATTAGAAGTTGTTCAGTTTGAGAATTGTCTTTCCTTACTTAAAAATAGTTTGTGGAATAATCAACTACAAGAAACTAATAACAACGAATTTTCATTTTTCATGTCCAAAACCACCATACCCCAAATGGTTCATTTTTTGAATGATCATCAAATTGATATTTTAAGGTTAGATTATAAAAATCAATTGGAAGAGTACTTTTTAAAAATGACTCAAGCCTAAATTACATGAAAGAATTTGTTGCCATACTCAAAAATGAATTGATAAAAACAATCAAACGTCCGCGAAGTTTTATTGGATTTGGTGTGATCTTATTTATTTGTATCATGCTACAATCCGCCTTCTATCATGACGGGAAAGAAATTTTATCCTTTGTAACCCAACAATTTGAAAACACCTTCAATATTCAGGGTAAGGTTTTAAACGGAAATTTAATTTGCTTTATATTATTGCAAACCCTTATTGTACAAATGCCTTTACTTGTCGCCTTAGTTACGGGTGATTTGATGAGTAGTGAAACAGCAAGTGGCACGATTCGTTTCTTATTATCGACACCCGCAAGTCGCACAAAAATTGTAATTGCTAAATGGTTAGCTGGTTTATTTTACACTTTACTTTTATTAATTGTATTGGGTATTATGGCTCTTATTGTGTCGAAATGGGTATTTGGAGATGGCGACATGATGGCTTTAAATAGTGATGGATTGACCATAGTGCGCGCTGATGATATCAATTGGCGATGGGCCTTTGCGATTTTAATTGCTTTTTTGTCTTTAAGTGTCGTAGCTAGTTTAGCCCATTTGTTTTCATGTATTATGGACAATTCCATTACGCCTATAGTAACCGTAATGGCTATTATTATTGTATTTACAATTATCGGCATGTTTGATTTACCAAGCTTCGATCTCATCAAGCCATTTTTATTTACTACTCATATGATTTCATGGAAAAGCTTATTTGAAGACCCTGTGCCTTTTAATGATATTTTGATCTCGTGTATGGTTTTAGTCGTACATATTGTGTTGTTTCTGTTTGCATCCATTTATTATTTTAATCGAAAAGATATTCAATCCTAATGAAAAAAATTCTGATAGTACTCTGTTGTCTTTTTAGTTTGCATGTGCATGCCGCAGAAGATCCGAAAGCCTTGATTCGAGAAATCAATAAAAAATTTAATTTAGTTAGCGATTATACAGCTAATATTTTTT
>CAZSUF010000052.1:11717-13739 GCA_964609875.1 uncultured Bifidobacterium sp. | reverse complement strand
TATGCATTTTAATGTGCCAGGCGTAAAGATGAGCAGTTTGAATGGAAAGGTTTTATTTAAAAAACCCAACAAATTTAAGATCAGAGCAAAGGGTATTTTTTTTCTTCCTAAACAAAATCCGATGGAAAACATAAGCACCATGTTGTTAGATACTGCTGCTTATACGAGTATAATTTCTGGATATGAAAATGTGAAAGGAAATAATTGTGCCATTGTCAATATTATTCCCTTGAAAAGTGATCAAGAATTGATACTCGGCAAACTTTGGATAGATACCAAACGAATATTGATTTTAAAATCTCAGATAACAACCCGAAATAACGGAACCATAGAAACCAGCAATGAATATGGATTATTGACTAAATACGCTTTACCAGATAAGATCAGTATTCAGATCGAAATGAAGAAGGTTAAAATACCTAAAATGATGTCGGCTGATTTAAACAAAAAGTCATCAAGTAAAAAAGATGATAATAAGATTGAAATCGGTGTGATAGATTTGACATTTACCAATTATAAACTCAACACAAAATTAAAAGATCAAGACTTTCAGGATCAAGAATAATTTTAGTTGCCTTTGATTAGCTTACCAATTTTTGAGGCTGTTTGCGGATGATAATTTTCTTTTGACTTTTCGAATATTGATTTAGCCATTAGTTTTCCTTTATCCGTGTTCATCATTTCTCGATATAAGGGTTCAAGAAATTTTTTACGACCCACTTTACTTAAAAATATTTCCATGTCTGAGAAGGCTTTTTCATAATTAGAAGCTATGGCAAGTTTATACCATTCATCGGCAATTTCGCAGTTACCTATGCCAGTAAATTTAAATTGTTGATCTAATGCCTGCATTTTTTCTAAAGGCAAAGGATGAGACAATTTGCGTAACATTTGCAACCATTCATGAGTTGACCAATTTTGTGTATTGATTTCATTTGCCTTGCCATCTTTCTCAAATTTGCTTACAGCTTCGTTGACTTTGACAAATCTTTCAGGAAAAGTATGAGGGCAATTTTCAGGTAATCCGGGTTCGTAAATCCATTGATTAATTTTTAATTTAGTTTTTAATGAGGATTCATCTTTAAATAAAGTTTGATCCATAAAATCAAGGCAGGCCTTTGTTGTCATTGGAATAAATGCATGTGATTGGAAATAATTATTTATAAATTGATCAAATTTTACTCTTCCTACATTTTCTTCTAACATTCTTAAAAATATAGCCCCTTTTTCGTAAGGAATATTAGTAAATGCCTCTTCGGGATGTCTTCCTTTTAATTCGATGCGCAATTTTGTATCAGGATGATCTTTTCCCAGATCAGTTAAATCGCTTTGTAAGTCTTGATATCCGAGTTCCCAAAGCATGTCGTTATAACTTTTACCACTTACTTTTTCCATAATTCGTCTCTCGAAATAAGTTGTGAAACCCTCATTTAACCAAATATCATCCCATGTTGCATTTGTGACTAAATTACCACTCCAACTATGTGCCATTTCATGTGCAATCAATGAAACCAAACTTTTATCTCCTGCAATAATTGTAGGTGTTGCGAAAGTTAATTTAGGATTTTCCATGCCTCCTATTGGAAAGGAAGGTGGTGCTACTAATACATCATATTTTCCCCATTTATAAGGTCCGCCTAATTCTTCAGCCGCCTTCATCATATTTGGAATATCAGATAGTTCGTTAGCAGTTTCTTTTAGCATACCTGTTTCTGTATACACACCACTTCTTGAATCAATAGGTTGATAACTAATATCGCCCACAGCCAGTGCAATTAGGTATGTTGGGATTGGAATATCCATATTAAAATGATATTTACCTTCCTGATTTTTTTGTGTTGGATTCTCAGCACTCATCACAGCCATCATGCCCACAGGTACTTCTGCATCGGCTTCATAAGAAATTCTTATGGCAGGTACATCTTGACATGGCACTAAAGATCTTGCATAAATACTTTCACATTGAGTAAATAAATAAGGAAGTTTTTTGCCTGCAGTTTGTGAAGGCGCAAACCATTTCAA